>CAZIWX010000013.1:0-42381 GCA_964543125.1 uncultured Lentisphaeria bacterium
AACGGTGGCGGAATATTCATCGAAAACGCCAGCCCGTCTTTGGTTAACCTGGATATTCACCATAATGCCAGTTTATGGAGCGACGGCGGTGGTCTGTATCTCAACAACAGTCAGTCGCAAATCACGGATTGCGTGATTCGTCACAACCAAACTTATGGCAATGGCGGCGGACTGGCGCTGGCCGGTGCGTCATCCCAAATCACCGTGCGCCGGACCCGCATCGAAGCGGATTCAGCCGGAACTTTCGGCGGTGGCGTAATGATTCAGGCGGGTGTCAATGCGGATTTTGAGCATGTCCTGGTGACCGGAAATCAAGCGGATCAGGCCGGTGGATTTTATAACCTGGGGCAGATCACGTGGCGGCTGTCCACTATCGCCGGAAATACGAGCGGGCTTTATTCCGGGGGTTATTCCGGCGAGTGGGTCTCCTTTAACAGCAGCATTTTATTCAATAATACACCGAGTGAGGTGGAGTGGGGGAGCGACGGCGCCGTCTTGATCCAATTTTCCGATCTCCAGCTCGACAGCACCGCTAATCACAATCTCAATCTGGATCCGCGCTTCGTGAATCCGGCCGCGGGTGATTTTCACCTGGCGGGTGATTCACCCTGTATTAATACCGGTGATCCGGCCGCGGATTTTCAGGCTGAGCCGGAACCCAACGGTGATCGAATGAACATGGGTTACTACGGCGCAACTCCGGACGCGGCCAGCGCGGATTTACGGCTTCCTTTACCGGCCGAACTCAATGCCCTGGAGGATCATGCATTTGAGTTTGGGTTTGCCTATGAGCCGGATTCAAATGTGGTGTTTTCAAGCGCGCTCATCACCAGTCCGGTCTGGCTTAATTTTGATGCTGATTCCAACTTAATTTTCGGTACTCCGCAAAATCAAAACGTGGGTGATACGCTGTTTGCTATTCAGGGTTGGGATAATTTCAACCGCCGCGATACCCTGCTGGTGACACTGCACGTGGCCAACACCAATGATGCGCCGCTGATTGTCTCGCAGCCTGATACGATGTTGTGGCAGGATAGTCTGTGGCTGTACCCGATTCAGGCCACCGATCCGGATGTGGGCGATTCGCTGGTTTATAGTATTCTCCAATCACCTGACGGGCTGGTAATCAACGAATCTCTGCACCGATTGGAATGGGAGCCCGTAAATGCCGAGGTGGGGGAGCATATACTGGAATTTTCAGTTACCGATGACAGCGGCGCCGTGGCGGTGCAATCTGCCGATCTGGTCGTACAAAATGTAAATGATCCGCCTGAATTGACTAGTGCGTTGGATTCGATTTTCATTGTTGAAGATGCACCGGATTTTGCCCTCCTGCTCGGCGATTATTTTACCGATATTGACCAAACGGTTGTATTTGACTCGCTACTTTACAGCGCAACCGTATCCGATACTGATCTACTCCGGATCAATTTAGCCGGTGATACATTGAATATTCATCCGGTATCGAATGCTTTTGGAACCGCTGAAATCGGGATAACAGCGACGGACTTGGCAGGGGCAAACCTTACGGTCCCATTGTATGTGCAAATTGCCCCGGTCAATGATTCACCGGGTATATTCCATCTGATCTCACCGGATTCCATTACTTTTCCGGAATATACCGACAGTTTGGAATTTACCTGGACACAAAGTCTTGATCCGGATCCCGGGGATACTTTACATTATACGATTAGTATCAGTGAAACACCTGAATTCAATATACCAATCATTACTGCAACAACTAGCGATACCTCCATTTTAATCGCCTCTAACGCGTTGGTCCAGGATTTGGTCTATTACTGGCGTGTTACGGTACAAGATATAGCAGGTTTGGGTAACAGCAGTACGGAAATTTTCCAATTTGTGCTGAATTTTGCTAATTCACCACCAGCCACACCGGTTACCATTGCTCCGGAACCCGGTGCGATCCTTACGGTACAACCGCAACTAAGCTGGCACACCGTCACCGATCCTGACCTGGATGATACAATACATTTTGAATGCCAGATCAGCCGGTTCATGGGATTTGGTGACACATTAGCTTTCTATTCCGGGCAGGATACGCTGTGGACTGTTCCCGATACAGCCGGGTTGCTTGAAAATGATTTACATTACTGGCGTGTTCGGGCGCTGGATGTGGGTGGACTGGCATCTCAGTGGTCCGTAACGGGAACCTTTTATCTGAATGTTACCAATGAACCACCCTCCAGCCCGGATTTGATCGCGCCCCTGCAGATTGCCACTGGGACGCGGCTGCCAACGCTCATCTGGAGTAGCAGTCTTGATCCCGATCCTTCCGAACCGGCGCATTCAACCCGTTATGCGGTGGAACTGTGGGTGGGTATCGACAGCCTTAAGTATCTGACCACCGGCGATGATACAACCCTGACCCTGACCGACTCTCTGGTGGAGGATGGCTATTATTACTGGCATGTAGCAGCCCGGGACACCGCCGGTTTGTCCAGCGCCTGGTCAACCTCCGGCTATTTCGGCGTTAACCAGTACAATCGGCCACCGGATGGCTATAGCTTGGTTTATCCCACCGGTGGCGATACAGTCTATGCCGAGCCCCTGGAAATCCGCTGGCATAGTACGGTGGATCCTGATGCTTTCGATATGGTGGTGCAATACATAGCGGAATTGAGCCGGACCAGAACTTTTAGCCAAATCATTTCCGTCCCCGCCGGGACCGACACTGCTACTACTAATCTGCCTCAATTACACGAGGACCGGTGGTACTTCTGGCAGGTGCTGGCCTATGATTCCTGGAATGCGGTGGAAGTTACGCCGGTGGATAGTTTCTATGTTAACATGATTCCCAACCAGCCACCGGTTGCTCAGTGGATGATACCCGATAGTGTCATTCACGGAATTGCAGCTCTTCCGTACCAGGCCACTGATCCGGATTCTCAGGTGGTCAGCGTGGCCGTGGATTACCGCTTAGCTTCGGAGACCATTTACCACCCGGCTACCATCGACTCTACCGCAACGGATGAAAATATTATTAGCTGGAATACAGGTGCTGACATCCCCGATTATTATGGAGCGGTATGGCTTAGGATTACTCCATTCGATGGTGAAGATTTTGGCGTAGCGGACTCCCTGCGGATTCTCGTTGACAATGTTGCACCGGCGGTCACGGTGCTGCCCCTGACCGGGACATTTCATGACTCAGTCCAGTTTTCTTACGTGCTGACCAACGATCCGGTTAGCCCGGTCGAGCTCACTTTTTATTACAGCCGGATGGCGCCTGTCAATTGGACAGAAATCAACCCAAACCACTTCTCTGAAATTCCACCCCTTGAATTGAATGCGAGCCACACGATTACCTGGTACTCAGACCTGGATTTACCCGCATCGTTAGGGGATAGCTTGCGGCTGTTAGTGGAATGCCGGGATTACAGCGCAATGAGCAGTGCTGCGTCTGATCCATTTATCATCGTTAATAATTTCGCTCCCACGGTGTCCATCAACCCCATGTTTAACTGGTATCATGACATCGTACCTGTCGCGCTAAGTTATAATGATCCGGATGGTGACGCCCCATCTTTTTCGCTGCTATACAGTGTGGATGGCATGAATTTTCTGCCGGCAACTATCATCGCTGGCCCAACTGCTGCCAGTAAAAGTCCGATACCGTCTCCGGGATTGCGTCGAACTTCCAAGCCGGCTAAAAAAGCACCGCGCGCTCCAAAATCATTCGCTGAAAACACCGTAAACATCAGCGCCGCATCGATTACATCGGCCGGCGACACCACGCTGTATTGGAACTCAAGGGCTGATCTGCCGGGTGATTATATCTGGTTTGTCTGGTTGGCGGTGGCGGCTGAGGATGTTCAGGGGGCGACTGCGGCGGACACGCTGAATACCCTGGTTGATAATTACCGCCCCCGGGTGAGTATTGTTTTACCCTCAGGGGAAATCAGCCGGGATATCAGCATTCAGGGGACTTTCCATAACGACACGCTCCATACGGCCACGATCACCGCGTTATTCCAAATCAATGGTGAAGCAAATTGGGAAAATAGTTCATTTCGATATTATCCCGGTGCCGGTGATACTGTATTCAGCACGGTCTGGCATTCACAAAATGACCTGCCGTTTGGATTTGACGGCCAGGTCAAGCTGCGCTTTTTTGCCTACGATTCGGTCGATACCAGCGACTTTGCCGATTTTTCGAATATTCACATCGACAATAATGACGTTCCGGAGATCTCGGCGATCAATCCGTCTGCCGCATCTGTCCGGGGTGATATCGTCTTTGAAGTCGTTACAATCGATCCGGAATTGGATTCCCTGACTTTTAGTATGAAGTATAGTTACGATAATGGTGACCATCTGACTCCGACCAGCCATTTTTCCACCCTGCGTGACACGGACAGCCTCAATATTTATTACCTAACCTGGAACAGCTTCGACGATGCCCTCAATTACTATGATACGGATGTACGCATTGCCATAACACCGGCCGACCTTGATGTAGGGCCGGAAACTGTTTCCAACCCGTTCATCCTTGATAATCGGGGCGGCCCTCGTCTGGCACGCGTGCTCAATTCCGAATTTCCGGCTTTTTTATGGACGGACACCCTGAAGTTGGCCTTCAGCGCCTCTCTAACGCCCTCCACAATACCCAATGCAATAAGCCTGCTTTATCACGGCGCCCCTTTAAATTACCAGTGGTGGCTTATTGACGACAGCACCAAACTATACCTGGATCCCGCTACCTTGATACCCCCTCTGGATTCGCTGAAGTTGAAGATTACAAGCGCTTTGACCGGCAACACTGGATTGGCATTTGACGGGAATGATAACTATTTGCCGGACGGAGCAGCCGATTCATTGGTCGTCACGACTTATACACCCATGGTTGCTGATTTTTCAGGTGATGGCCTGCTGAATGCTGAAGATTTTGTTGCTTTCGTTACCAATTGGAACCGGCCGGAACCAAATTTGAAGTATGACATCGGCCCGGCCTCCGGGGAGCTGCCCTATACGACCTTCACTCCCGACGGCCTTTTCGATTTTGAAGACCTCATGGTCTTTATCGCTATGTGGAAATGGGACCATAACCGAACGAATGCTTTGGCTAAAGTTAATGAGCAAGAAAATCCACCGGAAATTCCACTATCTAAAGATTATCGGATTACTACCACCGGGATCATCACGGACGAAGGTCAATCCATCGCAACCATTTCGCTCAATTCCCAGGTGGATGCGCCCTTACCAGCCCTCATTAAATGGGAGGTGGCCGGATTGGATTCCCAGAACTTTGCAATGGGAACCGCCTGGTCATCCCATTTTAATACAACCACCGAATTGATGGACGGCGCTGCCCGCCTGATTGCCGGTTTAACACCTGATTCAGAACAACTACCGGCCGGTCATTTGGTCGAATCTTCGGCTACGGTTGAAAAACCCACCGAGGTTACCATTAATATACGCCTGTGGGATATCAAGGGCCGCGAACTGGCGCGCACCTCACACGTGATTTGGATTAATCCGGCCACATTTATCCCCCAAACCTATTATCTGCATCAAAATTATCCCAATCCTTTCAACACCAACACCGTTTTGGAATGGGGCCTGCCGGATGAGACGCGGGTTAACGTGTCCATCTATAGCCTGAGAGGTGAACTGGTCCGCACCATTATCAGCCGGAAGGCATCCGCCGGGCAATACCGGCAGGTCTGGGACGGGAAAAATCAGCAGGGTCAACCGGTAGCTTCCGGCATTTACCTGATCAATCTGAGAACTCCGAATTTTAGCCGGTCGATTAAAACCGTCTACCTGAAATAGGACGCTGATTTTTTTAACAAACCCTATTTTGATATCGTAATTTTCAATCCGGCCACGGTGATGGGCCGGGCCACCTATACCAATCCCCATCAATATCCCGCGGGAAGCGATTATGTGCTGGTTAACGGGGTGGTAGTGATTAAAAACGGTGAACATACCGGGGCGGCGCCGGGTGAGATTTTGCGTCACGAGCACTAAAAGAGATCAGAGCAAAAGTAAAGAGGACTTAAACAACCGGGGTTATTTTGCTACCCATTTCCGGTTTTAAGGTATAGATTCTCAAGAGGTTAACAGCTTTGGGGCACGGGATAATCTATTCAAAATTTGGAGAAACGGCAAAGATGAAAAGTGTTTCCCAAAACGAGCAGTCTTTAAAAGAGATTTGCAAATCAATCCGGGTGAAGATATTTCCCGGTCTGCTGGCGGTTCTACTGTCGAGCCTGGTCTGGAACTGTGAGGAAAAGACAAAGACAACGGAATTTACCTTTCCCATGGCAGTTGGGAATATTTGGGAGTACCGGCAGGAAATTAGTCTTTTTACCTACACGGACACTTCCGGCAGCAGGCAAAACCTGGATACGCTGGTTATAACTAATCCGGTGACGGCCACCGTAGCCGGTATCCACATTTTTGGAGATACCCTGTCAACTTATGAATTCTTAGTGCGATATTTTTCAAACGGGATTGAATTTATCAGTACGACCTTTTACCAGTTCACTCCCAACGAATTAAATATCATTGCTTATCGTTCCACGGGTGGTGGCTTAGTCTACCCCAAACAACCCGCGGGAAAGCAGATTTTATTTAAAGGGCGCTATTACCGCAGCCGTAAGGAATTATCTGAAATCTTACAACGCGGCGCCGTGTTCGCGAAATCTAGTTCTGATTCGATCTATATGGAGCATCCACCGGTGAAATCCCTGGAATTCCCTTTCACAATTGGTAGCCGATGGATATATCAGGACACTTCTAGTGCTTTTTTTATGGAGCGTGAAGTAAAAGATCAGATGACGCTAAACCTTGATTCAACGAGTTTCAGGTGTTACCAGATCAGAACATTTTACGATATCGACTCCGATGGGGTCTGGGATGAAGATGTGGGAATCACCGATTATTTTGCCCGGGAGGGACTGGTTCGGCGCGATATTTGGGCGTTGGGAAACATCGAAGTTAATGCTGAAGGAATTCCTGATGGCCTTAAATTTGATTGGCATGAAAAATATACCCTGACCGGTTGGGCGCTCAATGATTAATCCAAATTGCCTTTTGGAAAGGTGGAAAATGAGTAAGAAAATTTCAACCGTTACCCTGATGATTCTTTTACTGGCGGGAGTTTGGGCCGGTTGTTCCAAACCCGGTGAAGAAATCCCGTCCGGGGCTTATGCGTATACCGCCTACGACTCCTTACAACAGACCATTATTACCGGCTGGTTTACCACGATACCGGATTCCGACAGCACTTTTACCGGTGAGTGGCATTTCAGTAATGTAGGCCCGGTGCGAGATGATGCGGGTCCGCAACTGGGCGATGGGACGCTGGAAGGAAACCAGGCCGGGCAACACATCTCCATCAATTTGAATCCGGGCTGGATCGATAACAATATCACCCTCGATGGCACGGAAGCTGGTGGGACAATTTCAGGCCGGTGGTTGTTTTCGGGTTACGCAGGCGTTACGAATTCCGGACCTTTTACGGCAATAAAAAGGTGAGTGGGAATTGAGTTGAAGTCTTTCCGAATAATCCTTTTGCTGTCTATAGCGCTCGTGGTGCTGGCGTGTGTCACACCTTTTTCGGAAATGCAGAGCGCTGGAACTTTGGGAAGTAATAATCAAGAGCTAACCGGCTTATATTCAAGTGTTTATTGGAAAGATGATTCAACCCGTGATAGAATCCAAACCAATGTGGGGCTTTTGGCCGGATTTGGATTGACCGGGCGATTGGATTTGAGATTCCGCTGGGAGATGATTCAAATCAAGGGTAATCACAGGGCCGATGATATTTTTAGTCTGGGACCAAAATATGGTGTGGTGCCCCATTACCTCTCGGTTTTTCTACCGGCGGGATTCCTCATCGGGAATGGTAATTCATGGGAATTTCACCCCACGCTATTAACTTCAGTTCCCATAATGCCAGGGTTTGAAGTTAATTCATCGTTTAAAACCATTATTTACCTTTCCACGGGTCAAGCATCGGTTTATGCGGCCAACCTGGGCTTGGCGCTGGGAAATTTGAAACGCTGGGCCATACGGCCCGAAGTTGGTGTTTTGTTCAAACCAGGGGAAGCCGAACAATATTTTCACTATTCGATTGGCTTAACCTTACGGCACCTCGGAGGATAGTATATCAAAAATGAACCGTGGGGCGTATCCTTGAATAAGAAGAAATGAATCATAATGGCCGGGATAACACCAATAATTTTTTTATGAAAAGGATCAAAATCAATCTACTCCGATAAAAGGGGGAAAGGAGAGCGATCATGCGATGTGGATTAAAGAATATTCTTGCTCTCATGGGACTATTGGTGTTCACCGCGGCTGCCCCGGCGCAAACGTCGACATTTCCTTGCGATGATGCCCGGTTCATCGCCCTGGAAATATCCGGTGATCTCATCCCGCCGGAAGCGTTGACCGATCAAATCTATAACGAACTGGCTCTGATTTACGACCATACGCCGGCCATGTCCCGGATTCATTATTCCCCGGCAGCCTGGCCGGGCACCATCCTCATCGATGTCGGCGATTCCATCGGCTATCTCATCGCAAACCAGCAATACCAGGGATTTGACAGCCTGGACGCCATTTATGGCGAGCACACCCGGGAACAGCTATTCGAGTTTTCTTACCAGCATTGGATGTTCGACTTTGACGCTTGCTATAATCCCGGTCCCTTGGCTGAAATCTACGGACAGGCGCCGGGTGTGGAGAACACCTGGGTGGATTACATGTTTGGTGATGGAGACGCGATTACCGCTGCGGTGACTGATACGTTATCTACCTACACGTTTCGTCATGGCTGGGGGGATTGTCCAGCCGGATGTATTGACGAACACTTCTGGACCTATCAGATTCAAAATGGAGTCGTGACACTCATCAGTAGCTCCGGCGATTCGATATTGTTGGCTGATTTTAGCGTTGACCGGGATTCAGGATATGTTCCCCTGACGGTCCAATTTACCGATATGTCCCTCATCGGCGTCGATGGTGATGCGGCTTGGCAGTGGGATTTCAACGGTGACGGAAGCGTGGATTCCCAGGCTCAACATCCGTCATTTACCTACACCACGCCGGGTGATTATACGGTTGCTTTGACGATAACCGCCGGCAACCTGTCAAATACTAAAACGGCGGTGGATACGATCCATGCCGATTTAGCAATTCGTAACGCACCGGTTTTCCGGCTTCCCGCAACATCCCGCCTCTATCCCAATTATCCCAATCCCTTTAATGCCGGAACACGCATCGGGTATGATGTGGCAACACCAGGCCGGATCGAGCTGGCGATTTATAATCTGCGTGGTCAAAAGATTCGAACCCTGGTCGATGAAACCCGGCCAGCGGGTCATTACGGCCTGACCCTTAATGCTGCCGATTTGGCTTCCGGGCTATATTTCTATCGCTTGAAGATTGCCGGCCGGCTAGTGGACCTGGATAAACTGGTGGTCGTGAGATAGTTTCATATAAGACTAACTAAAAATAGATCATTAACCACCAAGTTCACCGAGAGACACCGAATCCGTCAGGGCCAAGCTCGCCTTCTTGGGGCGACAGGGAAAGGATGGCGATGGAGCGCGGAGGTCTCGGTTTTGGTAAAATCCGCCACGGGTAATGGGGAATGATCAGCCGGGAGTTGGGGGAGATTTTATGTTCCACCGGGATTCCGGACAGGGAACAGGAGTGGGTGGTGGATGTGGAGAAACGGCAAGATTCCTTGGTTTTCCGGCCGGGCTACTTTAAAATACCGGGAATTAAGCTGAAAGGAAAGAAGACTGAACTTGACGGTGACCAGCAAAATTGTCCGTGCTCGCACTCGCTGCGGAGTTAGGGGATGTTTGGCGTTGATTTACCCGGCTAAAGGGAAGGATGTCAAGAGTCCGGTGGACAATTTGCAGGGAGGGGGACAGTTGTATTATATAGAAACCATATATCACACCAGGTTCATCAAAAACGAACTTATAACCCGTTGTATTCTTGTAAGTTCTGGTGGTAATTTTGCCGGAGTATTATACAGCGCTGAAAGGGATCCGGGATGTTATATAGAAACCGTATAAACAATAGTTAGCACTACAAACATCGAAAGGGTGATAATGATCGAAGAACTATATGAGGTCGTAGAAGATAAGTATTTTTCTTCTGGTGATTTTAATGGAATGCCAATATATGGACTTGATAATTTATTTGATATAAACAGTGATGAATTTCGAGCCATGTTAAGACAAGCGATTGAAGATGAAATTTTAACTGCAAGATTTGATGGAAACCCACATATAAGAGCATTCTCAAAAATACCAAAAGACAAGGTCATTGAAAGCTTCGACACAGCTAATTACCCAGGTCACACTTGTCTCTATCCACATGAAAGAAAGCTGGTCAACTCTCGGAAATTAGAAAAATATAGCGAGGCTCCATATGAGCTGGAGTTGGCCAAGGGTGCTGGCCAGCTTGATTTTAGAACCTTCGATTTATCAGTTTTAGAATATTACCGAAATGACCCGCGTTATTCGTATGAAACGGACTTTATTCATGGGCAAATAAGTATAACAGATGAATATTTCGAATCAGAAAGTGTTCCTGAGCATGATCAAATACTTCTTCAAACATTTGGCTTTGCGTATGATGACGATTTAAACAGATATGTAGCAGTGTTTCTTCGATATTTAGCAAACTTAAGCCCAGAGCATCAGAAAGTTTGGGCTGCAAAAGAAGTTAATGGGAATATTAAACTTCATCCTGATTATTATGCTTCAAGCATTCAAGGCTCATGGGGTTCAAGAATGTCAATATTTCAGGCTTTTGTAGAGGAGCTGAAAGTCATTAACGAAATGAGTGATTTGATTGGAAAACCACATCTTTTTAGGAATTGCTATAGTGATGAAAGACCTAGAGAATTTGGTTTTCTTTTGCGTCCGACTGAAACGGAGTTTAACAACTTTATGCTTTTGTTAGACAAAATGATGTCAGACAATATCAATAAGAAATTCTTTGGAGATGATGTAGCGGTAGAAATCGAAGAAGAGCGCGATGATGGAAAAATTGTTGTTAGACAAAAAGGTACTATTCAGATTTTAGAGTCTTGGGTTAATAAATTTTTCAGGACCGCTGAGCCAGAACCTATTGAGCAAATGATAGCTACCTTTAAAAAGGTCAGAAAACTACGCCAAAAGCCTGCTCATAAGGTTAATTCTGATTCGTTCGATCAAGAAATATTTAAGAAACAACGCACTATTGTTGTAGATGCTTATGATTCTGTACGCACTCTCAGGATGATGCTGGCTAACCATCCAAAAGTTAAAGCCAACCCGCCGAAAATCAATGAGCAACTATTTAAGGGTGAGATATGGGACATATAAAAGTGCTAACAAATAGCTCCAGCGGACAGTTTAAAGCGGCACTTATTTTGCGTTCGCAAAAACGTGCCACTTTAAACTGTCCGCTGAGCAAAGCGTTAGCTACAGGGGATAATGATTGTGACCAGAACCGAACGATTAGTATTTGACCTCTCGACGAAAACCTTTTTGTCATTCTGGACTTATCCAAATCCTAAACGAGAGGACAACAAAGAGTTGTGTGATCTATTGGTATCCTGTGGGCAAGATCTGCTGATTTTTTCAGTTAAAGAGATTATTCCTACTGATAGCGGTAGAGAGGTAGTTGATTGGAATAGATGGAGAAAGGCGGCTATTGATAAATCTGTTAATCAAATATACGGAGCAGAAAGATTTCTTGCCGAACCACGAAAACTGCATCTCTCTGATGGCTCTGAAATTCCACCTGAGATAACTGCATCTGATCGCAATGTTCACAGGATTGCCGTTGCAATTGGTGGTGAAGGGAAAATGCCCCTCATGTGGGGAGATTTTGGAAAAGGATTTGTCCATGTGTTCGATGAAATTTCACTCAATGCTATTCTAGGTGAGTTAGATACGATCACAGATTTTGTTGAATACCTATCGAAGAAAGAAGCACTCTACGCGAAACAAGATCGAACTGATTTTCTACTTGATGGGGGTGAAGAGGATTTACTCGCTTTCTATCTGACAAATGATATGGATTTTGGGTCAGAAGCAGATCTAATATCTCTTAGCTCTAATCTATGGGATTCCTTCACAAATTCAGAAGCGTATGCTCAATGGCGTAAATTCATCTCTGCAAGCAGCTTTTGGGATGGAATGATTGAACTTCTCACCAACGACCATCATGCTGGTAACTTGATAGGAAATGCAGAGTATGAGGATTTTGATTCATTGATCAGAACGATGGCGATGGAATCAAGGGCCTCCAGAGCAGAATTATCAAACGCTTTTGCAGATTTCTTAAGCAAACCAGAAACTCGTTCACGATTTGTTGTTGCTATGTCTGGTGTTGGGTATGTTTTCCTTGCCCCGAAAAGGTCGGAAGATAGAGAGTTCAGGAGAGTAGAATTAATTGGTAGGTGCCTAATTGTTCGTAGATATGCGGATGTCTCCCGAACTGTCATCGGTATAGCCACCGAGAAACGAGATGAGGATCAAAGCTTCACCTTTGATCATGTCTTTCTTGATTTTGAAACATTTCCTGAACACCTAGAAGAAAAGGTTAGAGAACTAGCTCGTGAGACTGGATGGTTTAAGAAACTCACCCGTAGCTAACACGCGCCTGGAGCAGACGGGGAGAACGGATAGTGCCAACAATAAAGTCAATAAACACAGATGGTTTCGGAACAATCGCAATGTCATGGCAACCCGCTGCTCAAGCGCAAGTCCGTTAGCCTGAGCAGGGAATCAGGAGGAAATTGCTTTAGCGAGATGTTTCTTAGAAGCACCAAGCGCTAAAAGAGACTTAATAATGAGATCAAGTGAGACAGTTGGATCACCCGTTTCAATTTTGGCAACCCTGGATTGGCTTGAGTGGATAATTCTGGCAAGCTCAACTTGTGTTAATTTCTGCTTTTCTCGTAGTTTTCGAAGATCTGCACTAAGACTGAGCTTAAGATCAAGATATGCGGACTCTTCAGGTGTTAACCCAAGAAAGTCATCAGCTGATCCAATCTTCCAGCCCTTACTCTCCAGCCGTTCTCTTTTTTCCTTAAGCATTATCGTACTCCTTTATTCTTCGTTTGCAAACATCAATCACCTTTTTGGGCGTTTGCTGAGTTTTCTTTTTGAATGCATCAAGAATAACAAGGGCATCCTCGTCAACTCTGTAGATCAAGCGCCAAGTGACTTTTTCATCATTGATTCTCAACTCATGACAGCGTGCTCCAATACTGGGCATGGGTCTGGACTGAGGCATGCTCAGCTTTTCACCCCTTTGAAGCAATCTCAAGAGATATCCCGCTTCAACTCGAGCTTCAGCCGAGAATGGAGGAGTTTTGACTTCTCCATGTAACCAGACAAGCGGTTTATCAAGCGTATTCATCACGAGTAATATATGTCAGGTATGATATATTGCAAACTAGATAATGACAGGCTATCAACGGCTTGGAGCGGACTCACTAAAAGGGATCGGTGAACGAAAATGACCCGGAAGGATAAGTTGTTTGTACAAAGCGGGACTGTGTTGAGAAGCCGCTCAAGCTCAGGCCGTTAGGCGGCAGCACAAAACAGTTGGTGCGTGGCGCGCAACACGCTATATTAAGCCATGATTCTGTCATTCAAACACAAGAGGTTGAAGAAATTCTATGAGACAGGATCAACGGCTGGGATCCAGACGAAGCATGCAAAGAAACTGAGACTCATGCTTGCTGCTCTGGACACAGCCATGAATATTGATGATATGGACATTCCCGGATTTGACCTTCATCCGATGAAGGGAAATCGAAAAGGAGAATGGGCTATTTCAGTAAATGGCAACTGGCGCGTTACCTTTCAATTCGAGAACGGTAATGCACAAATAGTTAATTATGAGGGTTACCACTAATGAGTATGCATAACCCGCCTCACCCTGGAGAATTTATTAAAGAGGTCTATCTGGGACCCTACAATTTAAGCTCTCGAAAAGTAGCAAAAAAGTTGGGGGTTTCACCTTCTACATTTATCAGGCTGTTGAGTGGTGATAGTAATGTGTCTCCTGAAATGGCTTTACGCTTATCCCAGGTATTGGGGCGTAGTCCGGAGAGTTGGCTGTCAATGCAGGATAATTACTCTCTTTGGAGGGCGCGCAAAAGGGTTGATCTGACTGAGGTTGAAAAACTGGACTTCGCTGCTGTATAACAAGCGCCTGCTGCTGATAGGGGTCGAAAGAACGAGCATGATCCGGGGGTAATTGTTGAGTCACAACAGCGTAACTTGGAACGAACGCTCTTGGCACCCTACAGCAGAAGCGCAATAACTTCAGAGAACTACACCCGAATCATCACCTGAAACCCCAAGCTCTCACGGAACACCCCGAGACCAGTCGATTCCATCGAGTCTCGCCGGATGAGATCCGGAACCGGTACACCGGATTAGGGGTCCGCCTCTACACCCGGGCTGGCACGGATACTCAACCCGGCCGCACCGAATTCTCGGTACGGGCCACTGAATTCCGCCACCTAGTCCCGGCTGGCGCCTGGCAAGCCGCGGAGCCTGTTGGCGGTTCGGTTCTTGCCGGCTGCTCGGTTGGGCCGGGCCGGCGGGCAGGGAAACACCGCTACCCCGGCAGCGTGTATTCCCGCCGTTAGATAATGATTAGACAACCGGGGAGATCATGGCGCTTACGGTCAACCGGTATCCGGGATATTTGACGGACATTGATCCTGAAAAAATCATTAGCAGCTTCGTCGTCACCACCGGCAAGAGCGGAATGGGCGATGGATGTTAGGAAGAAGTAAGATCCCTTGGTTCTCCGGCCGGGCTGCTCTAAAATACCGGGAATTGAGCTGAAAAGGAAGGGAACTGAACTTGACGGTGATCAGCCAAATTATCCGTGTTCGCACTCATTACGGAGTTAGGGGATGTTTGGCGTGACTCCCGCTCTATTTTTAACTGGAAGGAGCTGATTGCATGAGAAACACGGGGTCTTTGACACCTGCGAATCAACAAAATCCGTGGAACGGGCGGGAACCGCAGTTGACATCTAATTTTAGACGCTCAAGAAGAATAGTGAAGTTATCTATTTTAAAGGTGATTCCCGGGTTAACTCTTTTGTGTGCTATTTTACTTGGCCTGGCGCCTGCTATTGCCCAGGATAAACCTGACTTGCCTGACTGGATTATGCATCCTCCTGATTCCCCAACCGGAATCAGGGGTTTCGGTTCCGGAGACACCAAGCTTGACGCTATCGCTGTTGCCCTGGGTGAATTATCAGCGAAAATCGATACTGTCGAAAGCTCTACTATAATGTACAATGATAGTCTTATTACAAAGGCTTCGAGTAGTACAAGGTTTGGAAAAGTCAGGGTGTGGTGGATAACCAAGGATTTTACGGTGGAGAGTGATGGATCTGACTCTGATTTTTCTCAGAGAATATGTAAAGTAAACCTCGGAGATAGTCTCAACTACTATCAAATAAAATCTTTCGAGGAGATGTCCTCAATTAATGGTGAAGATAGGTCAGAGACTTACATAGAAGCGACGGGAAAGAATCTCAGGTTCAAAAATTTGCTGGATGAATTGAAAACAGCCGGCGTGGAAATAAAAACTTTCGAGACAGAAGATATATATTGGGTCTTAATGGTTTATGGCAGAGAGAACTTGAAGAAATAAATCGGCTGATTTGAATCATATTAAAAAAAAAGGTTCATGCGGGGTGAAGGATGAAGCAGTATAGATATTGAAGCCATCCGAGATGTTTGAGCTCGAGAAGACAATGCGATCATTTTTTCAAAGATTACCGGCCGAACTTCAAAAAATCATTTTGGATCATCTGGTCACACGGGGCGCAAACCAGGTTTTGAACCAATTCCAGGCAGCCTTAAGCAGAAATTCACCCTAACTCTCCAACTTTTTCTGAACCTGCTCCTGCTCCTCCAGCAACCCCAGGATTTCATTCTCGATTCGATCCTGCTTCCGGAGGGCGGCTTGGATGGCGGTGTAATCGGCCTGCTGGTTCGGATCATTCAGAATAGCCTGTTGCGCGGCCATATCGGCTTCCAACTGCCTGATCAGCACCGGAATTTTTTGTAACCGGTTGGTAAGTCCGCGGCGCGCTTTATGGGACAAGGCAGTCGCGTTGGGGCCGGAGGTCTTGGGCTCCGCTTTGACAACGGCTGAAATTTCTGCTTCCAGAGGCGGACGTTCCGTAGTAGCCTGCTGCTTTTTCCAAATGAAATAGTCATAGTTACCCGGGTACGCCCGGATTTCACCGTCCTCGACTTCCCAGATAGTATCCACCACCGCATCCAGCAGGTGGCGGTCGTGAGAAATACACACCAGCGTCCCGGTATAATCTTTTAAAGCCTGCTCCACCACATTCCGGCTCTGAATATCGAGATGATTGGTGGGCTCGTCCAATAGCATGAGATGGGTGGAATGCACCAGCAGGCGCGCCAATGCCAGGCGGGCTTTTTCGCCGCCGGACAGAACACTCACCTTTTTCTCTACCGCATCTCCGGAAAACAGAAACGTGCCCAGTAATCCGCGAATCGGCGAAATCTCCCAGCCGGGAACCTCGGACTGAATGGTTGCGAATACCGTTTTGCCCTCATCCAGCACTTCCAGTTGGTGTTGGCTGTAATAAGCCGGCGTCACTTCCGGTCCGTAGGTAAGCGACCCGCTGTCGAGTAGCTCCACACCCGCCAAAAGTTTCAGCAGCGTGGATTTTCCGGCGCCGTTGCGGCCCACCAGACCGATTTTCCGGCCGCGCTCCAACTCCAGCGATAAATCTTCATAGACGTGGTTGCCGCCATAAGCTTTGGCGGCGTGCTTAAACCGGGCAATCAGCCTGGGACTGCGTTCCGGCCGGGGCAGTCGCAGCCGCAAGGTGGGTTTGCCGACCGGCGGTGGATCGATGCGCTCCAGCTTGTCCAGCATCTTGATCCGGCTCTGGACCTGCCGGGCCTTGGTGTTTTTATAGCGGAAGCGATTGATAAATACCTTTGTCTCGGCAATCTTTTTCTGTTGGTTCTCAAAGGCCGCTCGCTGCTGTTCAATCCGCAGCGCTTTTTCCTGCTGGTAGCGGGTGTAATTTCCGGTAAACATCCGGCCCTGGCCCCGTTCCAACTCCAGAATGTGGGTGACGGAGCGGTCTAAAAAAGCCCGGTCGTGACTGATGATCACCAACCCACCCGGCCAGTCGTTGAGGAAATTTTCCAGCCACAGGGTCGCGTCCAGGTCCAGGTGGTTGGTGGGCTCATCCAGGAGGAGAATGTCCGGCGCCCGAAGCAGCAATTTGGCCAACGCCACCCGCATGCGCCAGCCGCCACTATAGGTTTCCAACGGCCGATGAAATTGATCCGGTGTAAATCCCAGTCCACCTAGAATTTCCCTGGCCCGGCTTTCCAGCGACCATCCATCCAACCGGTCGTATTCCTGCTGTAGTTTGCCCAACTCTTTTAGTTGCCGCTGGTTATGAGGGTCGGTAGCGAGAATATCCGAGATGGCTTCAATGCGCTGCTCAAGCTGGCCCGGGGCGGGCAGGGCCAGCATCACCTCGGTGAGGATGCTCTGCGCGGTTCCGGGAATAATCTCCTGGGGCAGGTAACCCACCTGAACGGCCTTGCTCTTGACGATCTGGCCGGCATCGGGTGTTTCCGAACCGGTGATGAGCCGCAACAGGGTGGTTTTACCCGCCCCGTTGGCGCCCACCAGGCCGATTCGCATAGCGCGGGTAATTAAAACCGACAGATCGGCGAACAGGACCTTATCCGGAAATTCCTTGGTAATATGGTTGAGCTGAATCATGGCGGGCAACTATAACGCAGGCGCCAGCGTCCCGCAATGCGAAATCGCAACCAGACGGGTGAGGTAAAGTGTTAACAATCCGAATGCTAAATCGCTAAGATTTAGATCTGCTTTGAGTGAGATTGGTTTTAACTCCTCTATTTAATTTTGGTGGCGAGATGACCGAAAATCGATCAGTTCCAAGGCGCAAACTCCATTTTTTAAATGCCGTAATGATAATTATCTTCATCCAATGATGAGTCTCCTCTGAAATGGTAAAGCTGATGCGGTTTGTTGAAACCGGAAAGATTCCAATCCCGCCAGCCGCTCCCCCTAAAAAAGGGCGGGTTGAATCCGGTGTATTTTTCGGAAAAATACCGCCTGATAAAGAGTTCTCCTCTTCGCAAGGTGAGCCTGAAAGCGGGGTTCAAGACTGTTTTCACCGGCCGCCGGGATGCTCATTCAAGGCAAGGCCGGCCGTCAGGTCCTTTCCGGAGCGGACTCAATGAACTTATCCCAAATTTTTAAAAACAATCAAGCCTGGATCGTGGAAAAACTTGAACTCGATCCCGAATATTTCCAGAAGTTGGCCCGGGGTCAACATCCGAATATTCTCTACATCGGGTGTTCCGACAGCCGCGTCACGGCGGAGGACCTCATGGGCGCCCAGCCCGGCGAAGTGTTTATCCATCGCAATATCGCCAACCTGGTTCCCAACAACGATCTCAGTGCCATGTCGGTGATCAATTACGCAGTGGACCATCTGTTGGTAAAGCATATCGTGGTGTGTGGTCATTACGGCTGCGGAGGCGTCCAGGCGGCCTTGCAACACGCCGATCAGGGAATTTTAAATCCCTGGCTGCGCAATATCCGCGATGTGTACCGGCTCTATAAAAAAGAGCTAAACGCCATCCAGGACGATGAAGCGCGCTCCAAAAAACTGGTGGAGCTGAATGTGCGGGAACAATGCGTCAATGTGATTAAGACCGCCGAAGTGCAGCAAGCCCATCTGGCGCGCGGTCTCACCGTCCATGGCTGGGTACTGGACATTCACACCGGCCGGCTCATTGATCTTAACCTCGATTTTGATCGCCTTCTGGCCGGGATCATGGAGATTTATCGGATTAGTTGAATCGGCGCCGGAGTGTCATGCAATATGATTCGCCAGAGCAATGGGGGAGCGCGTTCCCAAGCGTAAGTGATTCACCACTTCAGCCAAAATACTCAAAGCGATTTCCGGCACGGTTTCGCTGCCGATGTTCAGTCCGATGGGGGCATGGACAAAATTGAGCCGTGGTTCGGTAAAACCGTCCTCCTGTAATGCCTTGCGCAGCACCTGCCACTTATGCTGACTGGCCATGAGTCCGAGATAAGCCACTTTCAACTTCAAGAGCCGCTGTAAAATTTTATAATCGTTGCGGTGGCCTTTGGTCATAATAAGCACGTAATCCGCGGACGCGGGTGTAAACTTAGCGATCAGGCGATCAAAAACATCCACCTGCCGCTGCAATGCCCGGGGGAAGCGTTCCGGGGAGACCATTTCAGGCCGGTCGTCGTAAATGATGACATCCAAATCCAGGAAATGCGCCAGCTCAGCCACGCTCCGTCCCACATGACCGGCCCCGAAAATATGCAGGATGGGCGGTGGCGTCAGAACCTGGCGGAACCACCGCCCGGGGCTGGCATGACCCTTGATTTCACCCTCCCGATAATGACCCAGCATGGCCTTGATCCGGCCATTACCCGCCATATCCCAATCCCAAATCCGCTGAACAGTGTTATGCTCCGGGTTGAAATTGGTCAAAACCACGTGGGTTTTGGCCGCCGGTTTGAGCCAATTCAAATGCCGGTACTGATCCTGCAGCACGGGTGTAAAAACTTCAACCAGCACCACGGCCGTTCCACCACACAGGCCGGTGGCGCTGTCCGGATCGTCACCCGTCATTTCAAAATGAAGCAATTGCGGCCGGCCGGTTTGCAGTACCGTTTGAGTCGCGTTGATAACCGTATGTTCCAACGGTCCGCCGCCCACGGTACCGGCAGTGTGACCATCCCGCCAGACCAGCATCCGGGGAAAATCCTTGCGCGGCACGGAGCCTTTGAAATCCACCAGCGAACATAAGGCCGCCGCTTGAGTGAAATCAAAACCGGTAAGGATTTTATAAAAATGTTTTTCCATAAGCGATTACTTCGTTTGATTCTCCAAGATTAATAGTGCTTCCAGGACGCCCCGCCCCACACCGCGAGCCTTTTCGGAAATGCGTTGATAGGCGATTGCGGAGCCACGCGGATCCACATCGGCGATTTTCACATTGGCCGGAACCCACACCCGTGGTGAAATGAGACCGCGCACCAATCCGGCACTGGGCGCCCGGACTTCCACCGCATCATTCAGATACCCCAAGACCGTTCCGGATTGCACCACGTCGCCAAACTTTACCTGCCAGCGCATGCTCCCGGCGGCCGGAGAATACACAACCCGCTGTTTCGATACACCACCCAATTCACCGGGAATTCCCGTATCAGCAGCCCCTGCTCCGAACCACAAAATGCGTCCCAGATCGTGTCCCCGCTGCGTTTCAATGATGGCGTCGCAATTTTTACCCACTTCAAATCCCGGGCCCAAACCGATGCACCAGGGAATATCTTTTAGCTGCTGAACACGGCTGTCTTTCAACATGCGGGCATCCACCAAACCTTGAATCGGGGCTGAGATCCGGGGCAGCCCTTCCGTGACCAGCAGGGGGATGTGGCCGACTAGCTGAATTTTCGTTGCTTTGCCGGGTTCGCAGCGCACGGCGGTTACTTCCTCCACCTGACTTTCTCCGTCAAATACGGCATCACTGAAGGTCACCGGCCGCCGAATCGCCCAAGGTTCGCCGCGTTCCGTGAGAATGACCGGAAACCCGACCCGGTGCAGCGTCAAAGCTACCGCGCTGCCCAACTCACCGGCGCCGCGGACCCAGATCAAGGGCTTAGTTTGCATGGATTTGTTCCAGGAAAGCATCCATGTCAAGGATAATGCCTTTTTCGTCAAATGCCAGGCGGTGAATGTCCTTCGGATGGCGTTGCAGAATCTCCCGCCCGCCGGTGTCACCCGTTAAGGCCAGGAGTTTCGCCCGCCAGTCGATGCTGAAAAAGGTGGGATGCCCCGGCTGTCCGTGGTATTCGGGAATCAGCAATTTGGGCCGGTTCCGTTCCAGAAAGGCGATCAGGGTGTTAATGACCCGGGCCGGAATGAACGGTTTATCGCCGGGGATAAATCCGAAATAATCCAGGTTTTCAGGCAGAGACTGAATTCCGGTCCGGATGGAAGTCGCTAATCCATTCCGGTAGGCGGGGTTTTCGACGAGTTTCAAACGCTGGAGGTCCACGGACTGAAGTGCTTCGCGTAGGGCTCCGGATTGATGCCCCAGAACAACCACCACCGGATAGGGAAATAGTTTCAAGGTGGATACGGTGCGGCGGATGACCGTCTGTCCGCCGGTTTTCAACAGCAATTTATTGGGTGGATGACGCCGGGAAAGGCCCGCCGCGGTTACGACAAATCCAACCTTTACAGTCATTCGGTTCGTTCCCAGAAATCACCCTGGACGCTGCCCCAAAAAACCGGGGCCCGGGTGCGTTTGCGAATTGCCAGAGCCAACGATCGAGCCGTTTCCGGAAACTGATCCGCTTTATTAATGAAGTAACCGACCGGCATTCCAACCGGTACTTTTTCGAGATAGCCGGTCCGTGAGGACACCACTTCCGCGATAAATTCCGCGTTTAGAACCGTGCCGGGTTTGATGTGCCATTTTTCCTGAAAAATCTCGGGACGATGGACCCGGCCGTCCGGCAACCGCGTGCCCACGGCATCGGCGCCAATCAGAATAACGGTTAACGTGGCAAAATCGGGGACCACCGGATCGTGGGGCAGGTGCGCTTTTAAAGGTAAATTCCGGGCCCCGTCGCACTCAAACACCGTGCAGTTGGCAAAACCGTTGAGCCGTTTCAAATCCGCCGCTGCAATCCCGGATAATTTCTTCGGTCCGGCAATATCAGCCATGATGTATAACGGATTGTTTTGGCTGAATAGTTGGGGTAATTTAGCTGATACAGCATCCTGGAGGAAGAAAACAGCATGATTGGAGTGCCGGGCGGATTGGGTCAATGCAGTTAACAACACACGGGGAAAGCGAGCGGCCAGTTCGACTCCGAGCCGGTCTAGCAGGCTGGTTTTTCCACCACCCCCGAGAATGGCGATGCAGGCGCCCGCGGCCTGATCTAATTGTGGAAAAAACATGGAAGCAAATTGCATGATTACCTTTCACGGCAAATTAACGGCCAGGCTTTGGCTCGACAACAGTTCCTCGGCAGGTATGGAAGTTGCAGTAATTAACCCGCCAAGGGACTAAAAGTTTTATTCCCGGTGTTTGTAATTAAAGAGCGGCTTGTGCATAAATCATTAATTGTCAATGTCATACAAATTTCAATGGGGTATGCCGTAATCCCCGGCGCCGCGTTGACAGCTTTGTCCGATTATTAGTAATACCAAAAATGAAGCGCCAGTTTTTCCATATCAGTAAATCGCTGCCTCGGGTCGATGCTCCCGGAAAGGTCACCGGAGAGACGCGGTTTATCACCGATAGGCAGGTGGACCGGATGGTGTATGCCTATCCGGTGGTGTCGCCGATTCCGTTCGGGAGATTGAATAAAGTTAATGTGGATGCGGCTGAAAAAACGCCCGGATTTATTGGCGCCTGGTTCGCACAAGACATTCCCGGCGCAAACCAGGTGGGCGTGATTATCCGGGACCAACCACTGTTGGTTGAAGAGCTCGTGCGCTATGTGGGCGATGCCGTCGGGATAGTGGCGGCCGAAACCGAATTAGACGCCCTTGTTGCCGCCCGCGCGGTGAAAATGGATTGCACGCCATTCGATCCGATTCTATCCCCGGAAGCCAGTAAAAATGCCGTGGAACGAACCATCCATGAGACCAATATCGCCTGTCGGCACCAACTGGTGCGCGGTGATATCGCAGCCGGATTCAAAGCGGCGGATGTTATCGTGGAAACGGATCTGGAAACGCCATTTCAGGAGCATTTCTATCTGGAACCGCAAGGGTGTATCGTGGTTCCGGAAAAGAATGGCATCACGATTTTTGGGTCTATTCAGTGCGTGTTTTATGTCCAAAAAGCGGTCGCCGGGGTTTTGGGACTACCGTTCAGCAAGGTGCGCGTAGTTCAGGCACCCACCGGCGGCGCCTTCGGTGGGAAAGAGGATGTACCCTCGGAAGTGTGTGCCCGGGCGGCCGTTGCGGCCTGGCATTTAAAACGCCCGGTGAAAATGATTTACCGCCGCCGGGACGATGTACAGTGGACCTCCAAGCGTCACCCGTTTCAGATGCATTACAAAGTGGGCGCTACCCGGGATGGTAAGCTGACCGCGGCTGAGATTAAACTGGAAGAAAACGCCGGCGCCTATGCCACCCTTTCCTCCGTGGTTTCCTACCGCTCCACCATGCAGGCCATGGGTCCCTATGTCATTCCCAACCTTGAGGTCCATTCCGTATCCTATTACACCAATTTACCGCCCACCGGCGCTTTTCGCGGATTTGGTTCACCCCAGGCTACTTTTGGTCATGAACGGATGATGGACTTACTGGCTGATAAACTAAGTATGGATCCAGTGAAATTGCGGCTTAAGAATATTCTGAAACCCGGTACCCAAACGCAAACCGGACATCATTTGGAAACCAGCGTGGGTGCGGAAGCAACCCTTAGAAAAGCCGGTGCGGCCGCGGACTGGCCGGAACAACGCAGGCAGTCCGCCAAATCCACCGGCCGTTACCGGTACGGTCTCGGTGTCTCCGTGTGCCACTACGGTAATTGTCTCGGTGCGGCCGGTTGGGCCCTGGATGGCGCCGGCGCCAAAATCCAGATTCACCGCGATGGCTCGATTAGTGTGGCGTTTGGTTTGGTGGAGATGGGGCAGGGCGCCCTGACAACCGTGGTCCAGATGACGGCTGAAGCGTTGGGCGTGAATCCGGATCGAATTACCGTTCTGCCCACGGATACTCATCAGGTTCCGGATAGTGGTCCCTCCGTCGCCAGCCGCAATGTAGTCATGACCGGCAATGCCATTCGGAATGCAGTTAAAAATTTGCTGCCCACCCTGCGGGAAGCTGCCGCCGAGGCCTTGGCTACGGACAAGGCTGATATTGTCTTCGAACAAGATATCGTCAGGGATGGTATATCCGGTAATCAGTTGTCGTTCAATGACTTATGTGATTATCTTTATGTGAGTAATCGCCCCATGGACACCACCGGTTGGTGGCATGTCCCGGCGCTGACCTACGATGCTGAAACCGGAAATGGCGAGGCCTATTTCACCTATAGTTACGCGACCCATATTGTCAAAGTCAAAGTGGATACGCTCACCGGCCGCGTCCGGCTTGAGAAAGTCTGGGCGGCGCACGATGTGGGCCGGGTGATCAATCCGGCGGGTTTGGCCGCCCAGGTCCAGGGTGGCGTGGCGATGGGGGCGGGTTGGGCGATATATGAAAATTTTGGCTATAATGCGCATGGAGAAGTCATTACGCCCAATTTGTCAACGTATCTGCTACCAACCGCGATGGATAGCGTGGACCTCGAATCCTTCTGGATCGAAGAACCGGAGCCATTGGGACCGTGGGGCGCCAAAGGCATCGGTGAGCCAGCCATAATTCCCACGGCGGCGGCCATCGCCAACGCGGTAAGTCAGGCCGTGGGACAACCCCTGAATCGCCTTCCGCTTACACCCGAGCGTGTGCTGGAAGCTTTGGAAACGGGGGCGGTGGCACCATGAATAAGGTTTTGACGCATCTGCGTATCCTCCGGCCCTATCAGAAACCGGAATTCATCCCAAACGGCTGGATTCGCATCATTGAGAGTCGGATAGCGGCTCTGGGGGAAATGCCGGTTGCTCTTGAAGCGGATGAGGTTGAGATCAATTTGGGAGAGAAATTAGTGTTACCCGGGATGATCAATACTCACACTCATCTCTACTCAGCTCTGGCCCTGGCTATGCCACCGCCGAAGCGAAATCCGCAAAATTTCAAAGAGATTTTAAAAGAGGTCTGGTGGAAACTGGATCGGGCACTGGATGCCGAGACGACGTTGGCTTCGTTCCAAACCGGATTGCTGGCCTGTTTGCGGGCGGGGGTTACCACCGTGTTCGACCATCACTCCAGCCCCAGCTTCACGGGTGGATCACTGAGCCTGCTGGCGGGCGCCGCCCGCGAACTGGGGCTGAAAGTTTCAGTAGCCTATGAAGCAACTGATCGTAACGGTCCGGAATGTTTCCAGGCGGCCTTGGTGGAAAATTTGTCGGCTATTGAGGCTTTCCGGGACGATCCCACGCTGCACCCCATGCTGGGACTGCATGCCTCGTTCACACTGTCGGAAGAATCCCTGGGGCAGGTGCGGCGGGTACTGGAAGCCCATCCCGAGGTTGGTATTCATATCCATTTGGCGGAAGATATGGCCGATCAGCATGATGCCGCTGAACGCGGTTATCAGTCTGTGGTTCAACGACTTAACGAATATGACCTCATCCATCCTAACTGTCTGTATGCCCACGGTATCCATATTACTCCCGATGACGCCGATGTCCTTTTTAATACCGAAGCTAACCTGGTGCACAACCCAACTTCGAATGCCAATAACCGGGTGGGAATTCTCAACGGGGTGACCCTGGAACTGCTGGGATTTGGATTGGGTACCGATGGTATGCAAGCCGATATGCTATCTGAAGCTAGGGAGGGAACGCTGATCCGCGGCAGCCGTCTAGCTGGCGGTCAGCCCAATATTGACTACCTGAAGCTGCTGTTCGAAAATAATTCCCGGATTGCCGGCCACTTGTTTGGGTATGCTCTGGGACGGATTGAACCCGGTTCACCCGCTGATCTGGCCTTTTTTGATTATCAGCCGCGAACCGAACTCACTCCCCATAACTGGCGGGGACATGTGCTATACGGCCTGGGAAAACCCACCGATGTCATGACCGACGGAGAATTCAGGATGCGCGCGGGCACGATAATCGGGATTACTGAAGCTGAAATTTTAACCACCGCCCGGGCAGCCTCCCGCCAATTGTGGGATGCCATGCAGGCGCTATAAAGGGGAAAAATGGCAATTGATTTTACAGCGGTTATGGAACGCGCAACGGCTTACCGGCCCCAAATCAGCCGATTTTTACGGGATTTGATTGCGATTCCCAGTGAAAGCACGCATGAACAAAAGGTCATTCGGCGAATTATGCGGGAAATGGAAGCAGTGGGCTTTGATGAAGTTCGCATCGACGGAATGGGTAACCTCCTGGGACGGATCGGGAATGGCAAACACCTCATCGCCATGGACGCCCATATTGATACTGTGGGAATAGGTGACCGTAAGCTCTGGCGGTACGATCCCTACGAAGGTTTCGAAGATGAGGAGATTATCATCGGCCGGGGTGGATCGGATCAGGAGGGTGGATTGGCTTCCATGGTGTATGCCGGCAAAATCATCAGGGACTTGCGGCTGGAAGACGATTTCACTCTGCTCGTCACCGCCACGGTGCAGGAAGAAGATTGTGACGGTCTGTGTTGGCAGTACTTAATCGGGGAAACGGGTATCCGGCCCGAGTTTGTGGTGATAACCGAACCCACCTCGTGTAATATCTACCGGGGCCATCGGGGCCGCATGGAGATCAAGGTTTCCACCAGCGGATTGAGTGCCCACGGTTCAGCGCCGGAGCGCGGCGACAATGCTATTTACAAGATGTCCGATATTATCAAGGATTTGGAGCAACTCCACCCGCGTCTGACCCACCACGATTTTCTGGGAAAAGGTTCACTGACCGTATCGGAAATCTTTTTCAGCTCACCGTCCCGTTGTGCCGTGGCCGATGGTTGTTCCATTTCCATCGATCGGCGATTGACCGTTGGTGAAACGGCGGAATCAGCCCTGGCTGAAATCCGCAATCTGCCCAGTGTTCAAAAAACGCGGGCGCGAGTTGAGATGTATGCTTATGCGCGCGCTTCTTACACGGGTCTGACCTATCCGTCGGAAGCTTATTTCCCAACCTGGTTGATCGAAGCGGATCATCCGGCTACCCAGACGCTAATGAGAGCCTACGAAGGCTTGTTCAATTCAAAACCGTTGGTGGATAAATGGACTTTTTCCACCAATGGTGTGGCGATCATGGGGCGATTTGGAATTCCCTGTATCGGTTTCGGTCCGGGTCACGAAGACCAGGCTCACGCGCCTAACGAAACAACCTGGAAGGACGAATTGGTGAAAGCCGCGGCCATGTATGCCGTAATTCCCAAGATTTATGTCACCGGGTATGCTCGGGAAATGCCTCGCACAACTGCTAATTTGGCTGGAGTTGACAACTGAAATACATTTAGCCGTGAAGAAGATGATCACCGAAGGCAGCCGAAAGAACCGAAAGGCTGAAAAAAATTAAAGGGAAAAAAATGCAGACAAATTTTCGTGGTAAACACTTCATCACCCTCCAGGACTGGAGCCGGGAAGAAATTGAGACCCTGCTGACGGTCTCAACCGATCTAAAACGCAAGTTCGCCCTGCGTGAAACGACCGAATACCTGAAAAACGAAACCGTGTTCCTCATGTTTTTCGAGCCATCTACCCGGACGCGAAATTCCATGGAAGCCGGCATTACCCAATTAGGTGGGCACGGCCATTTTCTGGACACCAGTACCATGCAGGTTTCCCACGGTGAAGTAGCCAAAGACACCGCCATCATTCTATCCCGCTATGGTCACGCCATTGCCTGCCGGAATTGCTTCTGGGAGATTGGGAACAAGTATTTAAACGACTTGGCCCAATGGTCAACCGTGCCGATTATCAGCATGCAATGCGATTTGTACCACCCGCTGCAAGCGATCGCTGATTTGATGACTATCCGGGAAAAGCGGCCGAATCACAACCAGCTCAAGGTCGCTGTGATTTGGGCTTATGCCACCAGCCATAAAAAGCCCATTTCGGTGCCGGTTTCCCAGGTGCTGCTCTTTCCCCGATTTGGAATGGATGTGACTCTGGCTTATCCGGAAGGTTATGAATTACCCGCCTGGGTGATTCAACAAGCACAAGAAAATGCCGGACAAAACGGTGGTTCGTTCACCATCACCCATGATCAAAATGCCGCTTACCGCGAAGCCGATGTGGTGATTCCCAAGAATTGGGGCAGTTGGGTCGGCAATCCCGGGAAAGCAGTGGTGGATGATCTGTTAACCCAAAACAAGGGCTGGAAATGTACTGAGGCGCGCATGGCCTTGACCACACCCGATTCACTGTATATGCATGCTTTGCCGGCCGACCGGGGCAATGAGGTGGAGGATAGCGTCATTGACGGACCCCATTCCATCGTCTATGATGAAGCGGAAAACCGGCTCCACACCTCCAAGGCAGTCATGGCGTTGACCATGGGTGGCCGGTAGACATTTATTCGGAAAATTGAACAGGAAATCGAGCCTAATATGACCAACCAACAGCAGCAGATTCTGGAAAATACGATCAAACGGTGCCGCGAACGGCATATCATTATTCCCACTTATAAACAGATGCGAAATCCCGGATTGATTCCGGCCAAGATCAAGACCAAACTCGCTGAGATCGGGTTATGGGACCTCAACTCATTAAACCTTTTTCGCATCACCTGGAAAAATGAACCGGTGGCATTCGGTGGTGGCTTTGATGGGGTAAATTACTTGGAATTGCCCCGTGAACTCACGGGCGTGGAGGCCCGGATTATCGTGTTGTTGGGTAAGTATTTCCCCACCGGCGCTCATAAAGTAGGCGCTACCTTCGGTCCGCTGGTATCCAAACTCATAGCGGGACAATTCGATCCTACGACTCAGAAAGCATTGTGGCCGTCCACCGGAAACTATTGCCGGGGGGGGGCTTATGACGCCTATCTATTGGGTTGTGGATCCATTGCGGTGTTACCGGAGGAAATGTCGCGGGAACGCTTTGACTGGCTGCGGAAGGTGGGTTCGGAGGTTATTGCCACCCCGGGTGGCGAAAGCAATGTGAAGGAGATTTACGACAAGGTCAAGGAACTAAAAGCCCAACGCGGTGAGGAAATCGTTGTGTTGAATCAATTTGAAGAAATGGGGAACCCCCTGTGGCATTACGCGGTAACCGGGCCGGCCATGGAAGAGGTCTTCAACGCGGTGAAGTCAACCGATCAACGCTTTAGTGGATTATTTCTCACCCAGGGCTCGGCCGGTACCCTGGGTAGTGGTGACTATCTCAAATCCCGGTATCCCTCGCTGAAAATCGGCGCGGGCGAAGCGCTTCAATGTCCCACCCTGTTACAAAATGGCTTTGGAGCACACCGGATTGAAGGCATCGGCGACAAGCACGTGCCCTGGGTTCACAATCTGCGCCATACGGACATGGTGGTGGATCTGGACGATGGAGTGGTGATGGGCTTGCTGCGGCTGTTTAACGAGCCGGCCGGGCGTGATTACCTGGAATCCGCCGGAGTGCCGGCCCCGGTAACGGGCAAGCTGGATTTGTTAGGTATTTCCGGCATTGCCAACCTGCTGGGGGCTATCAAAATGGCTAAGTACTATGAGTATTCCGGTAACGACATAATTTTCACCGTCGCCACCGACAGCATGGAAATGTACGGTAGCCGGCTTCGGGAAATGCGCACCGCGGACGGTGAATATACGTCCCTGCAGGCGGCCGTGGATTTTGAAGGCCGTCTTATGGGATTAGATAAAGATGACATGTTGGAACTGTCATATTATGATCGCAAACGGATGCATAACCTGAAGTACTTTACCTGGGTGGAACAGCAAGGGAAAACGGTGAGTGAATTGAACGCCCAGTGGTATGATGAGGATTACTGGCTCAATCAATTTGGTCAGGTGGAAGAATGGGATGCCAGGATCGAGGATTTCAACGAGCGGACCGGCGTGATCAGGGACTATGTTTGAGTTTGTCCCGAATATAAAACCTTTTCCGGTAACCGTTAAAGACGCCGTGTGCATCAATTGCGGCCAGGTTGCCGGTATCGAAGTATTCAGTTACACTTGCCCCCGCTGCGGCGGGAATCTTGATTTGGTCTACGATTATACAGCAATCCGGCAGCGTTTTTCAAAGGCTGAACTGGCTACCAATCCGGACCGGTCGATCTGGCGTTACCAACCACTTCTACCGGTTCAGCAACTTCCCCGGAATCGCAGTATTCAGGTTGGGGGAACACCGCTGGTTAATGCCGGCCGGGTCAGGGGAGAACTTGGTTTCGAGCACGTGTGGATCAAGGATGATACTCGTAATCCCTCCGCCTCGTTGAAGGACCGGGCGTCGGCGGTGGGCCTCCAACACGCCGCTGAATTAGGCTTGTCCACTATCGTGGCGGCCAGTACCGGGAATGCGGCAGCGTCACTGGCGGCTCTGGCAGCGCAGGCCGGGCTAAAAGCCGTCATCTTCGCGCCGGCAACCGCGCCGGTAGCGAAATTGACTCAGATTCTCCAATACGGTGCTACGCTGGCGCCGCTGGAGGGAAATTACGACACCGCCTTTGAGTTGGCGCGGGAAGCCGCGGAAAAATTTGGTTGGTATAACCGCAACACGGGCATTAATCCGGTATTGGTGGAAGGCAAGAAAACCGTTGCGTTGGAAATTGCCGAGCAACTGGATTGGCGGGCGCCGGATTATGTGCTGGCGCCGGTGGGGGATGGCTGCATCATCAGCGGGGTGTACAAGGGCTTTTACGATCTTATGCAATTGGGTTGGAGTGACCATATTCCCAAAATAGTTGCCGTACAGGCTGAAGGTTCAGCAGCCATTGTGAATGCCTTCAACGCCGGGTTGGCAAAGCCTGAAGCGGTTCAGGCTAATACGGTTGCTGACAGCATTAGCGTGGATTCGCCGCGGGATGGCCAAAAAGCCTTGCGCGCCCTGGGGGAATCTCATGGGTTTGGCCTGACCGTGAGTGATGACGCGCTCCTGCATGCGCAACACGACCTGGCGCGATTAACCGGTATTTTTGTTGAGCCGGCCGCTGCCGCGAGTTATGCCGGATTGAAAGCGGCTCGGGAAACGGGGCAAATACCGCTGTCCTCCAGGGTCGTGCTTCTGGCAACGGGCAGCGGATTAAAAGACATCGCGGCAGCTCAAAAATTGATTCAACAAGTTCCGGCCCTCAAACCGGATTTAGCTGTGATTACGGACTTTTTGGAACAAGCGGGAGCGCTGCGGTAGGACAATGTTACGCGCAACAACCACCGATTGGTTTGATCTCGATGTGACGGTGAATGGGCAACGGATTCAGCGCCGAATTCCCACCCATCTCCGCTTACTGGATTTTCTGCGCGAGGATTTACGCCTCACGGGCGCTAAAGAGGTCTGTGGTGCGGGCGAGTGTGGCGCTTGTACGGTGATCCTGAATGGCAAAGCGGTTAATAGTTGTCTGATTCTGGCGGTGGAAACGAACGCGGCCACTATTTTAACCATTGAAGGTCTCCGAACGGCAGCCGGTTTGGACGCCATCCAGCAGGCTTTTATCGATGAACACGCGGTTCAGTGCGGGTATTGCATTCCGGGCCTGATTTTATCCGCTGAAGAATTGATCAAGCATAATTCCCATCCCACCCGCGGCCAAATTCGCCAGGCCCTGGCCGGAAATATTTGCCGCTGCACCGGCTACCAAAAGGTAGTGGATGCGGTAGCAACCCTGGGGAAAAAAGCATGAAAGTTTACCAACCACTCGCCTTGGATGGATGTCTGGAATTGCTGGCGGCGTTGCCGTCTGGCGCAACGACCATTCTGGCGGGCGGCACCGATTTGATGCCGGGCTATGAACAGGGCCAGTCCTTGCCTGATTACTTGATAGATATCAAACAACTATCTGAATTACAGGGGATTACAGCTACCGATGAATATGTCGTAATCGGTGGATTAACCACAATTGAAGAGCTATATCAATCCCATCTTATCCGGCAAGACTACCCGGCTTTAGGCCAGGCAACGCAAACTTTTGCCGGTGTCCAGATTCGAAATCGTGCGACGCTGGCCGGCAATATCGGCAATGCTTCACCCGCCGGCGATATGCTCCCGGCGCTATATCTGTATCACGCAAAAGTGCACCTGGTAAGCCATCACGCGGCCCGCACCATTCGACTGGTGGATTTTATTTCGGGGCCTGGCAAGACGATTTTGGAGCCGGACGAATTGATTCATTCCATTCATTTACCTCAAATTACCGGATCGTCGCGCTATTATAAATTGGGCTTACGAGACGCCATGGCCATTTCAGTGGTGAATTATGCCCTGCGCTACACCCAAACAGAGGATCAATTAACCGGCCTGGAAATCACCGCCGGCGCCGTGGCGCCCACCATTGTTTTTCTGGACAGTCTTACAGAAGCGGTATTGGCGGGGGAATCCGATCCGGGAGTGTGGGATCAGCTCATACAACAGGATATTTCGCCCATCGATGATATTCGCGCCAGTGCAGCCTATCGCCGGAAAGTCTTGTCACGGCTGATTATCAATCATTTACAAAATTTGGAAACTGGTTGCCATGAGTGATCAGCTTTATCCCCTGGCCATTGAGGAATTAGCTGCCTGGATGGTGCGGGAGCTAAAACACGATCGGCTATTTGGTATCCATCGCAGTCTGTGGTTTGAGCCAAACCCGCACCAACCCTTCCGGATGGAGCGCTATGGTCAGCTTTTGGAAACGCCGATTGGGGTTGCCGCCGGCCCGCATACGCAATTGTCGCAGAATATTATTGCGGCCTGGTTAACCGGCGCCCGCTATATCGAGCTTAAAACGGTGCAGACGCTGGACGCCATCGCGGTAACCAAACCCTGCATCGATATGACCGATGAGGGCTACAACTGTGAGTGGTCCCAGGAACTACGGTTGCAGCAGTCTTTTAGCGAATATCTAAATGCCTGGATTCTGATTCACTGGCTGCGCCATCAATTGAAGTGGGACACCCTGCCTGATCCGGGTTTCATTTTCAATATGAGTGTGGGCTACGATCTGGCCGGTATTCTGAATCCCAATGTGCAGCAATTTCTGGACGAAATGACCGCCTGCCCGCTTCAACTAGCTGAGAAGCTGGACCGCCTGCGATCCATTTTACCCGGTTTGGATGAGATTAACATCCCGGACAGCCTGACCAACAATATCACGTTATCTACCATGCACGGTTGCCCGCCCGGCGAAATCGAGCGCATCGGGAAATATTTGATGGAAGAACGTCAACTCCACACTACTATAAAATTGAATCCGACGCTGCTGGGACCGGACCGGCTGCGCGAAGTTTTGCATGACCGGCTTGGTTTTGATTCCATTCGGGTACCGGATGCAGCCTTTGAGCACGATCTCCGGTATGGCGCTGCCGTGGAGCTTATCAAATCACTCCAAGCCAGCGCCGAACAAACTGGTATACAGTTTGGTATTAAACTGACCAACACGCTGGAAGTGGAAAATGTAAAGGGCAATCTGCCGGGGCAGGAGCCGCTGGTTTATCTGAGTGGCCGGGCGCTCCACCCCATCAGTGTCCTGGTGGCCAGCCGGCTACAGACTGATTTTGACGGTCAATTGGATATCAACTTTTCGGCCGGTGCGGATGCGTTTAATGTAGCTGAGATTCTGGAATGCAATATTCGGCCGGTTACGGTCTGTTCCGACCTCCTGAAACCCGGTGGTTACGCACGTTTACGTCAGTATTTGGACATTCTAAACGAAAAGATGTCAGCCTCCGGTGCAAGGAATATGACCGAATTTATTTTAGCGCGCACCGATGGCCAGCCGGACATCACCCAGGCCGGACTTTCCAATCTGCGGGCTTATGCCGAATCGGTGCCGGACGATGAGCGCTACCAGCAACGGCATTTTCCGTACGCCTCCATCAAAACCAATCGGGCGTTGTCGGTATTTGATTGCATCGCCGCACCGTGTGTGAATGAGTGCGCCGTCGATCAGGACATTCCGGGTTATATGTATTCCACGGCGCAAGGCGGCTTTGATCAGGCGTTGGAAGTGATCTTGCGGAATAATCCTTTTCCCCATGTGGCCGGTTTGGTATGTGATCATCTGTGCCAGAGCAAATGTACCCGCTTGAATTACGATCGGCCGCTGTTGATCCGTTCCATTAAACACTTTATCGCGGAACAGGCCGATGACCGGACCGATCCGGAGGCGGCGCCGTTTAACGGGCTTACCGTTGCCGTCATTGGTGGTGGACCGGCGGGACTCTCGGCGGCCTATTTTTTGGCACTGGATGGTTTTAAAGTAGAGATTTTCGAGGCCAAACCACGGGTGGGCGGCATGACCGCCGATGCGATCCCCTCCTTTCGTTTGGATGAAGCGGGTCTTCAGGCGGATGTGGAGCGCATCCAACGCCTGGGCGTCGGCATTCACACCACCGCGGCCATTAGTTCGGAGCGGTTTACAGCGCTGCGGCATGATTTTGACTTTTTGTTCATTGCCGTGGGCGCCCAACAAGGGCGGCAACCGGGGATTCCCGGTGAAAAGGGCGCCAATGTGTGGGATCAACTCACTTTCCTCCGGCGGGTAAATCATGGTGAACGGCCGGATCTGGGTCAGTCCGTCCTGATAATCGGTGGCGGCAACTCGGCCATGGATGCCGCCCGGACCGCTAAACGGGTTGTTGGCGCTCAGGGTAAAGTGACCGTGGTTTACCGCCGGACCCGCACCCAAATGCCGGCCGATCGGGATGAAGTAGCCGAACTAGCTCCGGAAGGTATTGATTTACTGGAATTGGCCGCACCCGTGGAAGTTATCCGGGAAAACGAGCGGATGGTTGGACTCCGGTGCAAGAAAATGCAACTCGGTGAAATTGATGCCTCCGGCCGCCGCCGGCCGGTGCCAATTCCGGGTTCAACCTTTGATCTCGCGGCCAATTCTATCATTTTTGCCATTGGTCAGGAAGTTGTTCTGGATTTTTTCCCTGATCGCGTTTTGAAAAGCGATCCGGTAACCCTGGAAACTCAGATTTCGGATGTGTTTGCCGGCGGGGATGTGGTGCGTGGACCGGCCACCCTGATTCAGGCCATCGGGGATGGCCGCGCTGCGGCCCTGGCAATTAGCCGGAAGGCCGGCATCACGGGTCACCCTGTTTTTGATTCGCTAACCCGGCATTTTACAGCGGTTGATTTTCAACAAAAACAGGCGGTTCGGGATTATGGTCCCCCGGTGCAGGTGCAGCGGGCCGATGAACAATTGGGATTTTCCCTGCTCGCGAAATCGCTGAATGCCGCCACCGCTCAGGCCGAAGCCGGCCGATGCCTGTATTGCGATGAGTATTGCAGTGTCTGTGTAGGCGTCTGTCCCAACCGGGCCAATGTGGAATTTCAGATGCCGCCCCGCTCGCTGCGGGTGCTCCAAGGCTACGTGCGGGGGGAAGAATTCAGCCCGGTCAAATCCCATCTGATCCGGACTACCCAAGTCCCACAAATTATGACTATTGGCGATTTTTGTAATGAATGTGGGAATTGCACCACTTTTTGTCCCACCGCGGGCGAACCCTACCGGGTTAAACCCAAATTTTGGCTGTCGGCGGCAGCGTATCATGAGGAACAAACGGGTTACCATTTTGATGACGGCCTTCTGCGTCACCAAACCGGGCAGGGTGAAGCTACTTTACGGCAGATCAACGGCCGATTGATCTACACCGATGATCAGGTTACGGCCACGTTCGAGCCCGCTAATTTTAAATTACTCCGGACTCATGCGAAACAGCCGGGCAGGCTGGCGGTGGATTTTAGCGGAGCTGCAAACATGTATCAGTTGTGGAGTGCCTTAAAGTCGCACCCGTTATTTTGTAAATCCAATTTGCCGGATGAGATCGGGCAGGTCTAGATCAGATGACTCAACCAAAACGCATTTTAATCAAGAATCCACGCCTGGTTGCAACCATGAATGATGGGCAGGTAGAGTATTCCGGTGGTCATGTTTTAATTGAAAATGGCAAAATCAAGTCCCTGGGGCCGGATTTACCGGAAATTCAGGCGGATGAGGTCATTGACGCTCAAAATATGGTGGTTCTGCCGGGCTTTATCAACACCCACCACCACTTGTATCAATCGTTGACACGCAATATTCCGCGGATGCAAAATGTATCTTTGTTTGAATGGCTGAAAAATCATTATGAGATTTGGCGTGAATTGACTGAAGAAGGGGTGTTTGTAAGTGCCCGGGTGGGTTTACTGGAGTTAATGAAATCCGGCGCCACCACCAGCTCGGATCATTTGTACCTGTTTCCGCGAGACTCCGGCGGCCGCCTGATTGACGCCGAAATCAATGCCGCGCGTCAGTTAGGGATTCGATTCCAGCCGACCCGGGGATCCATGACGCTGGGAAAATCAGCCGGGGGCCTGCCACCGGACGAGATGGTTCAGGACGAAGCTGAAATTCAGGCCGACACGGAACGGCTATTGGCTAAATTTCACGATACTGCGCCCGGGGCCATGACTCGCTTGGCGTTGGCGCCCTGTTCGCCCTTTTCAGTTACCACCCGGCAAATGCAACGCACGGCTGACTATGCCGCCGATCACAATTTATTGATTCACACCCACTTGGCGGAAACATTGGCTGAAGAACAGTTCTGTATTCGGCAATTCGGGAAACGGCCGCTGGAATATCTGGATTCGGTAAGCTGGGTCGGGGAAAACGCCTGGTATGCTCACGCGATTCATCTGAATGGTGACGAGATCCGCCGGATGGGCGCGGCCGGCGCCGGAATGAGTCATTGTCCCTCATCCAATATGCGGTTGGGATCGGGAATTGCCCGGATTCACGAGCTTTTGGAGGCCGGGGTGAAGGTGAGCCTCGGCGTGGATGGTTCCGCTTCCAACGATTCCGGCAATATGCTGCTGGAAATCCGGAACGCATTATATTTATCACGGCTACGGGAACAGGACAAATGGCTTTCGGCCCGGGATGTCTTTAGGATAGCGACCCGGGGTGGCGCGGCGGCGTTACGGCGGGATGACATTGGTGAATTGTCGGTGGGTAAACGGGCTGATCTGGCGTTGTTTGATATCAGCACCTTGGAATATGCCGGCGCTCAATCCGATCCGCTGGCAGCCTTGGTTTTTACGGTGCGGATGCGTCCGGTGGATTGGCTGATCGTGGATGGGATTATAAGGATCCGGAATGGCGAATCACAGGTGCTGGAATCCAAATTGATTGCGTCCCACAACCGGCTGGCGGCCGAAATGCTGACCCGGGCGCACAAACGCACCGGCATTGATTTTAGGCACGAGAATTAAAATATGTGGTCATCGATCAAGATAATTCATAAACCGGAAACATGGGCCGAGGCGTGGCGATTGAGTCAAGCTGCCGGAACAGCAGTCCTGAGTGGCGGAACTTACCTGGCGGCTGAACGCGATCCGGTGCTTGAGGCATTAGTGTCCCTGAAAAGTTTGCTTGCCACTGATATTGAAATAGCCGGCACAACCATCAGGCTCGGAGCCGGAGTCACGCTACAGGAGTTGGTGGATTTCGCCTGGCCGGAAGCGTTCCAGCCGGTCGCAGAAGCCGCGCGAGCATCCTGTTCCTCCAAAAACATCCGCAACCAACGCACCCTGGGCGGTGAGATCGCCAATTTCCGGTTTAATTCGGAACTGGTTTTACTTTTACAGGCACTCAATCCGCGGCTTCAGATTGTTCAGAATACGGAAACCGAAACATCGCTCCGGGAATGGGCGGGTGCGGGGATCATTCAAGCAGTGATGCTTGATTTGTCAGTTATCAAAAAGATGGTATGCTTACGCTATGCACCCATTCCGTCCGCCGTGCCGTTTCTGGGTGTGGCCGGGGTGGCCTACTCGGATGGTTACCGGATTGTCGTGGGTGGAAATGTGAGTGGCGTTAAGGCCCTGACGTTTCATGCAACGAATTTTCGATCGGAAGAGCAGTCGTTGGTGATGGAACAGGCGGAGAACGCTTTGTTAGCCGATCATTTTGGTAGCCGCGATTATAAACGTAACCTGTTACAAGTAGCTTTGCGGCGGTTGGGCGAGGCCTTATGCCAGTGACTTTTATACTCAACGGCAAAGTCGTCACCCCCGGCGTACGAGCCGGAATGACCCTGCTGGAGTTTTTACGTTCGGAAGGCATTTTTAGTGTCAAACACGGTTGTGATCATGGTGAATGCGGTTCGTGCAGCGTGTTAGTGAATGACAAAGTTCAAAATGCCTGTTTGATCCTCATGGGCTCACTCGCTGGTGAACGCATTGAAACCCTGGAAAGTTTACAGGACGCGCGGCGGATGAAATTAATGCAGGCCGCTTTTCTCGATGAGGGCGCCATCCAATGCGGCTATTGTACGCCCGCCATGCTCTTAGCCCTGGAGAGCTTGTACCGAACCGATCCAACACCTACTGAAGCCGCCATTCGTGATGCACTGGCCGGGATTTATTGCCGGTGCACCGGTTTTGTGAAACCCGTGGCTGCCGCGCAAAAGATCAAGACGGCGGAGGTGTCATCCTGAGTCAGTTTAAAAAAGCCCTGAAACAGGTGGGACGCTCAACCCGGCGCGTGGATGGCCTGGCTTTGGTCAGGGGCAAGCCGGTTTTTGCCGATGATATCCGGTTACCGAAGCTGCTGCATCTGAAAGTACTGCGTAGCCCCTACGCTCACGCCCGGATCAAAGCTATTCGTTCGGAAAAAGCGCTCTCCATCCCCGGCGTCGTGTTGGTGCTGACCCACCTGGATTTTCCGGCCCACTACTTTACCACCGCCGGTCAGGGTTATCCGGAACCGTCACCGCGGGATACGCGCGTGTTGGATGTTACGCTGCGCTATGTAGGCGACCGGGTGGCGGTTGTCGCCGCGGAATCATTGGAAGCGGCCGAACAGGCGGTCAATTTCATCGAAGTTGAATACGAAAAACTCCCGGCAAATTTCGACCCGGAAAAAGCTGAAACCGTGCCGGCGCTTCATCCGGAACCGGGCAAAGTTGGTATTCATGACCCCGCGCATAATATTGCATCCTGGTTCGAAGCGAATTTAGGTGATGTGAATAAAGGTTTGCGGGAGAGCAGGTGGGTGTTCGAAGGGCGCTACAGTACGCCCTATGTCCAACAGACTTCCATCGAGCCGCATATTACGCTGAGCTGGATGGATGAAAATGACCGGTTGGTCATTCGTACTTCCACACAGGTCCCGTTTCATGTGCGCCGCATGGTGGCGGAAGTGCTCGATTATCCCCTGCATAAAATCCGGGTGATCAAACCTCGGGTGGGTGGCGCCTTTGGCGGGAAGCAGGAGCTTCTGAACGAAGAATTGTGTGCCGCCGTCACCCTCCGGACCGGCCGGCCGGCGCGCCTGGAATTCACCCGGGCCGAAGAGTTATTCGCAGCCCGTTCCCGTCACCCCCAGATTGTGAAATTCAAGATCGGTGTGAATCCGAATTACACTTTGAATGCCATGGACATGAATATTTTGGAGAATTGCGGCGCCTATGGACCGCACGCTCTCACCGTCATGTCGGTGACGGCTCAAAAAGCGCTTACACTGTATCGCTCGCCCCATGTACGGGTCCGGGCCAAAGCAGTGTATACTAATTTATCGGTAGCCGGCGCCTATCGGGGTTATGGCGCCCCTCAGGGTTTTTTCGCCCTGGAGTGCCTCATGGATGAAATCGCGGCTGAACTGAGAATCGATCCCATCGAATTCCGCCACAAAAACTATGTCCAAGCCGGTGAAGATGTCCCCATTGCCAGGATTTTGGGTGAAGGTCATGCAGGGTTTCCGGTGGTGATCGAGTCTACCGGATTACATGATTGTCTGGAGGAAGGACGCCAATTGATTGATTGGGAGGTTCTGCGGCCGGCGCCCAAAACCGGGACACTGCGGCGGGGTGTGGGTGTGGCCTGCGCCGCTCAGGGCTCGGGCATTGCCGGGGTCGATATGGGCTCGGTATTCATCAAAATGAATGAGGATGCCAGTTTCAACCTGCTGGCCGGTGCAACGGACTTGGGAACCGGATCGGATACGGCTCTGGCCCAGATTGCCGCGGAGGTGTTGGAAGTTCCGGTGGAAAAAATCATTATTTATAGCTCGGATACGGATTTCACACCCTTCGATACCGGCGCCTACGCCTCCAGCACGACATTCATTTCCGGTGGTGCGGTGAAAATCGCGGCTGAAAAAATCAAAGCCCAAATTCTGAAGCAGGGATTGGCTTTACTCGGCGAGGATTCAGGAATCATTCGGGAAGGCCTGGTGCTGGGCAAGAGCGGCGAACGCATTTCTTACCAAGACATTTGCACCCGCAGTTTCTACACCGAAAATCAACACCAGCTCATGGCTACCGCATCTCATGTGAGCTACGCTTCACCGCCACCCTTTAATGCTACTTTTGCCGATGTAACCGTGGATGTGGAAACCGGCTTGGTTAAGGTCAATAAAATCGTATCGATAACCGATGCCGGTCAGGTGATCAATCCGCAACAGGCGGAGGGACAGGTGGAGGGGGCTATCCCGCAATCCCTGGGCATGGCCTTGTCGGAGTTTATGGTTTTTGACGATAAAGGTCGTCCCCGGCACACGAATCTGAGCAATTATCATACTTATACAGCTATCGATTTGCCGGTAATAGTGGCCAAATTCATTCCTACTTACGAACCCGCCGGTCCCTTCGGCGCCAAAGCAGTGGCTGAAATTCCCATTAATGGTCCCGCGCCCGCGGTAGCTAACGCAATTTTCAACGCCTGCGGGGTCAGAATTCGGGACTTGCCGATTACTCCGGAAAATATTTTAACTCTATTCAAAGGGACCAAATTGTGACTAGAGTCATTAGTTTTTATAAAATCAAATTTACATTCCAATGCTCTGGTTTTGTTTGTTACTTTTCGGCCTGAATCAGCGAGAATCTTCATTATCAAGAAGCTTCCCAAAATAAAAGCTGGCGAATGTGATAAGATCATGGTTGACACACAGGGAATATGGTAACCGCTAAACATAAACTAGCCGTCTTGATATTAGAAGATAATCCGGCCGATCAACGGTTTTTAGAACATTCATTCAAACGAGCAACCCTGGCTGAATTTCACTTGCACCAGGTTACAAATCTCGCCACCGCCGAAGAAGTATTATCTCATAGTCAATTTGATGCCATGCTCCTTGATCTGGAACTGCCTGACAGCCGGGGATTGCATGCTTTGCAGGTGCTGGTTCAAAACCGTCCGGATCTCCCCATCGTGGTCCTCACCGGTCATAACGACGACCTGTTGGGTCTGGAGGCGGTCAAGGGCGGCGCCCAGGATTATCTGGTAAAGGGCCGGGTCAATCCGGATGTATTGGTGCGGGCGGTGCGCTACGCGGTGGAGCGGAAGCGAATGGAAATGCTGTTGCGCCATCATGCGAAGCAACAGGCGGCGGTGGTTGCCCTTAGCCATCAGGCGCTACAGGAACAGGCCATTGAAACCTTGAAAAAACACGCCGTGCAACTCGTGAGTAAGACTCTCGACATCACCGGATGTTATATTATTAAGCACTTTCAGGAGACGGAGGCGGTCGAATTGTCGGCTTCAGTGGGTTTGCGCCAGACGCACACCACCGAGCTGGATGGTTCGTTAATACGCTACGTCCTGAGTGTCAATCAACCGGTGTTTGTCCCCGATCTTAAATCTGAAACACGGTTTCCGATACCTGACTGGCTGCTCGAAAACGATATCACATCTGTCCAGATGATCATCATACCCGGCTTAAAAGTTGCCTACGGCGCCCTGTGCGCGGTCAGTACTAAAGAACGGACATTTAACCAGGAAGATGTCGCCTTTCTTCAGGTGATAGCCAATGTCATTGCTGAAGCCGTCCAGCGTTTAAGTGCCCGCCAAAGTTTGGAGCAGGCCTTGGAAACCGCCCGCCATTCGGAAAAAGTTAAGAGCCTTTTCCTATCCAATATGTCCCACGAGATCCGAACACCGCTGAACTCGATTCTGGGTTTTATCCAATTGATCGAAACTGCCGTTAAGGATCATTTGGACGAAGAGGAAAAAGCGTTTTTCAGCCTGGTGCATCAGTCCGGAGACCGTCTGCTGAACACCATGAATGAAATCCTGGACATCTCGCAAATCGAAGCGGATTCGTTTGAGCTGCAACCCACCGACATCGACCTGTGTGTCTTGCTGGAAAACCTGAGCTCCGAATGGCGGGACCGGGCCGCCGAAAAAGGCTTACGCTTTCAATTTACCAGCGACCGGCCTCATTTAAAAATCAGGGCTGATCAATATTGTATTACCAACGCCCTGCATCAATTGCTGGATAACGCCATCAAATACACCGATACCGGCACGATCCGGATAGATTTGAAAAAAAACAGGTCCGGGGTTTGGGTCACAATCAAGGATACGGGCATTGGAATGTCGGATGAATATCTCCAGCAAATCTTCGAAACATTTTCCCAGGAAAGCACCGGCTACAGTAAAAAATTCCAGGGCGTCGGCTTGGGCCTGGCCCTGACCAAACGCTATTTGGAATTAAATGCCGTCAACATCCGGGTTTCCAGTACGCAGGGCAAAGGGACCACGATTAAACTACATTTTTTAAAGCC
>CAZIWX010000014.1:0-41060 GCA_964543125.1 uncultured Lentisphaeria bacterium
TAATAAAAGGCAATAAACATGTCTCCGTGCCAGACCTGTAGCGTAATCTGTTCACCCGCAATAACGAGCCGCCACAGCGGCTCCCAGCCTTTACGCTCCAACCGGAGGGTTTTTACGATAGCTTTTACTAACAGATAGGACCAGCGCCCGGCTTGATGGCGGAGTTTATCCGGGAACGGTGATGAATTCCGGTTCATTCGGCAACCCGGTTCAAATCCTTTAGAATACTCACCGCTACCCGTTCCGCCCCGCCGGGTTCCCCCAGTTTTTCACGGATGGTGTGCAGTTTGGTTTTCACTTCGGCCGTGTATTGCTTGTCGGTAAGATAGGTCAAAATCCAGGCGGCGATATTCGCTCCATTAGCCTGGCGCTGGAGCAACTCCGGCACCACCCGGTCGCCGTAGACGAGATTGGGCATGGCGATGTGCTCCACTTTCACCAGCATTTTTGCCAGCAGGTATGAAAGCGGAGCCACCTTGTAAATCACCACCAGCGGTGTTCCCAGAACGGCTGTTTCAAGCGTCGCTGTTCCGGAAGCAACCAGGGCCGCATTTGAATAAGCCATGATTTCATAAGGATGCGCCGGAATAAGCCGGACACACTTCATGTTCGTGATGGAAGTATAGACTGAGGCGGGTAAATGTTTCACTTGGGCGAGGGCGAACTGGGCTTCCGGCAGCAGGTTTTGGATGATTTTTACCGCATTCGCGCTGGGCGGCAGTAAACGGGTTACCTCGTTACTACGGCTGCCGGGGAGAAGGCCCACCAGCGGCCGGTTTGGATCCAGATCGAATTTCCTGAAAAAATCAGCCTTGGGCTGCAATGCCGGTGGGTCTTCCACCAACGGGTGACCCACGAATTCGGCCAATACGCCCCGCCCGGTATAAATTTTTTCCTCAAAAGGAAAGATGACGAACATTTTGCGTACGAACTGACGGATTGCGTTAATGCGCTTGCCGCGCCAGGCCCACACCTGTGGGGAAATGTAGTAGTAAACGGGGATGCCCAGGGCATGCAGCTTTTTACCCAGGCGCAGATTGAACCCGGGATAATCCAGCAGAATAGCCGCCGCGGGTTTTTCGCGTTCACAGCGCGCCACAACGGAATGCAGCACCTCTCTGAAAAAAGATAAGTGTTTTATCACTTCCACAAAGCCGGTTACGGACAGGCGCTCGACGTTGTAAAGCTGCTCCATGCCCACGGCCAACATTTGCTCGCCGCCCAACCCCCAGAAGTTGATCGCCGGGTCTTGACGTAACAGGGCCGCCATCACCCGGCTGGCGTGCTGATCGCCGGACATTTCTCCGGCTACGATAAGGATGGATTCGGGCATGCCCTCAGACCTGGTTCATTATTAAAAAAAATGAGGTTGTGAGTGATTTGGAATTCAAAAGCTGGGTGTTGGATCGATCAGGTGATTAAAGCGAAAATTTTTTCGGCAATGCGCAACGCCTCGAGGCCGTCCGCACCACTAACAATCGGCTCGGTGTTATTCTGAATGGCCTTCCCAAAGGCCAGCTGTTCGGCCCGCATGGCATCATTGTCAGGTAATTCCGGCTTGGTATAAACGATTTTTCGGTCAGTCGCCGGAATGTTAAAACTCACGGCCCCGGCGGGAACCTCGGCGGCATTTTTAAGCTGATAGATCTCCGTCCGATGCTCTTGAAAATCGATGGTTATGTAAGTTTCAGGCTGGAATATCCGCATTTTGCGCATCCGGCCCAACGAAATCCGGCTGGCGGTTACATTGGCAACGCAACCGTTGGCGAAGGTGAGCCGGGCGTTGGCGATGTCGGGCTGACTGGTAACCACCGCCACACCATTGGCGGCGATATTGACCACCGGCGATTTTACCAGCGACAGGATGATATCGATATCATGAATCATGTTTTCGTGGACTACCGCCATCTGAGTGCCCCGGGGATTGAAAGGCGCCAGGCGGTGAGATTCGATGAAAAGCGGGGCGAGTTTCAGGTCATTAAGCACCCTGAGCGCCGGATTAAAGCGCTCGATATGCCCCACCTGGAACTTCAGGTGGCTGGATTTGGCCAGTTCAACCAACTGTTCTCCTTCGGAAGCCGTCGCCGCCATCGGTTTTTCGATAAAAACATGTTTTCCGGCTTCCAGGGCTTGCTTAGCCAGATCGAAATGGGTTTGGGTGGGGGTGCAGATGAGAACGGCGTCGCTGGCATCCAGGAGGTCCGTGTAATTAGCACGAATTGCCCCACCCAATTCCGAGCTGACCTCGGCCGCACATTCGGAGCGAATGTCGTACAACCCGGAAAATTCGAATGCGGTTTGAGCGACCAGGTGCCGGATATGAAAGCGGCCGATGTGACCTGCTCCGGCAATCCCGATTTTAATTTTTACTGGCTGCTTGGACATGGCGTGAAAATTTAAGCCTGCCGCGGGAAAGCCAAAGGGAATTCAGGGACGATTTCCAAAATGAGAACTATCCGCGGATGAAAACAAATGACCCGCGGAGGCTCGGAAAATTTATTTAAGCCCCGTTGCACCGGGTTTCAGTCCGGGGTTATGGAAACCCGGCGCCTTATGAAATCCAAAGGATTTGGGAATGGATTGCGGCCTAAGCCAGATCCAACCGGATCCGCGCACCGCCCCCGGAAGGGCTTTGAAAACCCCATCACGGCCGTGAAACCGGTCAATAACCGTTTTCAGCCCGCTCCGGAGTTGGATTTATGCTCCACCGCGCAAGATTTTCAATCGCCGCACCCAATCTTTCGCCTCTTCAAAAGAAGAATATTCTTAAGACCGGCGGGCCGGGCTTATAAACCAAACGGTGTAGACAAATCCGGGCCGACTTTAGCTTCACCCAGACCGGTTAAAACTTCAGGCCGTTATTCCCCGGTTAACGCATGCCACAGATTTCCCACAATCAGAGTCACGCTGGTCCCAATAAGCGTGTACCAGGTCCAGTGAACCAAAGCGGGTTTACCCATTGCCAGGGGAATCAGAACAATCAACAGCATGGCCACAATGCCGGCCGTAAAGCCAACAATCGCGCTGGTCTGTTTTGGTCCCTTGAAGAGCACGCCCAGCAGAAAGGTACCCAGTAATCCACCATAGGTGATGGACGCAATTCCCAGCGCAATCTCCACCACCGAAGCCAGTACTTTAATAAACAGGAGTGCTACCGCGGACAGAACCAGGGCCCAGAAAATCGTCAGCATCCGGGATATCCACAGATCTTGCTGGTCCGTGGAATTTTTCCCGAAATAGGGTTTGTACAAATCCAGCATGGCGGACGATGACAATGAACTCATGCTCCCCGCCAAGGTGGACATGGCGGCGGCAAACAGTCCGGCGATGATAAAACCTTTCACCCCGGTGGGCATGTAATTGATGATGAAATAGGGGAATATCTCATCCGGTTTATGGAAGGGCGCATTGATGCCGAGACTCACGCCTTTAAGCTGGAAGAAGACATACAGCAGCACCCCCACCGTTAAAAACAACGCAAATTGAAACATGACCAGGACCCCGCTACCAATGAGCGCTTTTTGGCTGTCTTTCAGCGTTCGGGTCGTGAGTAAGCGTTGGACGATCAACTGATCCGTGCCATGAGACGCCATGGAAAGAAAGGTGCCCCCGATCAAGGCGTTCACCAGCGTATACGGTTGTCGAAAAAACTCACCAATACTATTTCCGAAATCGAAGTTAAAAATTTTGAATTTGTGAACCGGACCGGCGATCTCCCGCACGGTTTGCCAACCGTGAGGCAGGGCCTGTAGAATCAGTATTCCCGCCAGCAAGGCGCCACCGATATAGATCGTCATCTGAATCACATCCACCCAAATGATGCCCTTCACGCCGCCGGTGTAGGTGTAAATCAGGGTCACGATCGCGATGATGATAATGGACAGGACATAAACCTGCATGTTGGACCAGTCCGCGAAAAAGGCGGAAGTCTTGAAAATTACCGCAATGGGAATGGCCGTGGCGAAGAGTCTCACGCCATCGGCTGCCACCCGGGTAAACAGAAATACCGTGGAGGCATAGCTGCGAGTTTGGTGACCGAAACGATTCTCCAGCAATTGATACGCAGTACTCAAATGCCCTTTTTTGTAAGCTGGCAGGAAAATGAAGCTCACGATGACCCGGGCGATCAGATAGCCGATGGTGAGCTGGAGGAAGGTCAGGTTGGTAACATAAGCCAGTCCGGGAATGCTGATGAAAGTGAGCGTGCTGGTTTCGGCTGCTACAATGGCGAAGGTCACCGCCCACCAGGGGATGTTGGACCCGCCCATAAAATAGTCTTTGATGCTGCGTTGTTTACCACCGGACAAGCTGCCAATGACGGCAATCGTTATCAAATAACCCACCAGGATCACGATATCAAGCGTTTGAAAGCCGCTATTTGGCACCCAGCTCCTCACTTCCCATAAAAATCAAACTCGTTTGTTCACGCATCCTGTCAGGCTTCAACTTCCGCAATGGCTTCATCCTCCGATTTTTTCCCAAAGGCCGGGTCCAACGGCAGGAAATAAAGCAAAATAAAGCCCGGAATCGTGGCCACGAGCACCCAAATGAAAAAATGTTGGTAACCCACGATCTCCTGAAGCCAACCGCTGAACATGCCGGGAATCATCATCCCCAACGCCATAAAGCCCGTGGTAATGGCAAAATGGGACGTTTTGTATTCCCCCTCCGAAATGAAAATCATATACAGCATGTAGGCCGTGAATCCGAACCCATAACCGAACTGTTCGATACCTACGCAAATATTGATGATCAGGAAACTATCCGGCTGGACAAGGGACAGGTAAATGTACAGGGCGTCCGGCAGGTTAATGGCAATGGCCATATACCACAGCCAGTATTTCAAACCATTCCGGGCCGCCAGAAATCCTCCCAGGAGCCCACCCAGGGTAAGCATGAGAATGCCAATGGTCCCGTACACAAACCCCACCTGGCCGGTGGTCAATGCCAGTCCGCCTATTTCCTGGGCATCCAGCATGAAGGGCGATGCCAATTTCACCAACTGAGACTCACCCAGCCGGTACAGCAGCAGGAATGCGATGGACAAGCCGATATTCTCCTTCTTGAAAAACAGCGCGAAAGTTTTCAGGTAATTCCTGAAGAACTCCCCCCCATTTTGCACGCTGCGGGGTACATCGGTCCCCGGCCGGGGCAGCATAAATTTGTGATAAACGAAAAAGAGGATGAATAAACCACCCAGGAAAAAGAAGGTGATCGCCCAGGAGAGCGGAATATTACCGGCCTGTATGCCGAAAGTCGCAACTGAACCCGTCCGCAGTTTGGGGTCTAACTGGATTACCGCCAGGGCCGGTTGATTCCAGTTTTGGGCATTGAAAATGAAGCGTTCACCTGCTATCAGGGAAATGGATTTGTCACCTGCCCGGCGGCCGAAGTTTACCACATATTCCTGACCCGGTTCCGGCTGACCGGACAGGTAAAAATAGATAATGCCCACATTGCCCACACCGCCCGGCGTATTTACCTCTGCTTGAGAAGCACCAAAATTCCCGCGCAGCCAGGACTCCAAATTCTTAACAACCACCCGGCTCCACCAACCGGGTTGGTTCGTTTTTTCATTTTCAGTAGTGGATAGATGACTTGCGCCATTGGTCATCTGAATATGTCCGGCGCTTTTATTCCATTCCCGAGCAGCATTAAGAATAGAATCCACCTCGGCTTTAGGTCGTTGCCCGGTATGAATGATCAATGTTTCCGGTGCATGACGCAATTTCAAGGCGCCGGGTTCGGGCAGAAGGCTTAGATCATTCAATGTCATCGTTCTGACTTCCCGCGCCTTCGTGGTTGCCTCGATGGGAATATTCAGGGCGCCTAAACCACTGTGGCTTTCAATAAATCCCGCCAGGATGATGAGCAGTCCCTGGCCGGTGATCATGGCAAAGCGGTAAAAGGTACTGCGAACCCCCACATACCAGGCTTGATCGTGTTTGGAGAGGCCCAGCATGTAGAAACCATCGGCGGCAATATCATGGGTTGCCGAACTGAAAGCCATTAGCCAGAAAATGGTGATCGTCATGGTGAAATAGCCCGGCATGGGGATGGTCAGGCCGACGGCGCCTAATCCGGCGCCCACAAAAAGTTGCATGGTAATAATCCAGAGCCGCTTGGTGCGGAGCAAATCGACGACGGGACTCCAAAACGGTTTGATCACCCACGGTAGATAGAGCCAACTGGTGTACAAGGCAATATCGGTGTTGGAAATACCCATCCGTTTGTACATGATCACGGACACGGTCATCACCACCACATAGGGAATCCCTTCCGCGTAATACAGCGACGGCACCCACCACCAGGGTGAGCGGATTTTTTTACCGGTTGTTTGTTTAACTGCCGTATCGTTTTGCATCGTTAATCCTCTCTGTCCCGGGCAAGCGCCAGCCTGGTCTTATTGATCAGTCAAATTGTATGTTTTACGGGCTGGCCGGGGGATAACCTCACCAGCCGTTATGGTTTAATTCAATATCAGCCGGATTTGTCCAGGTGTTGTGCCAAAAAGGTTAATCCTTCCAGATAGGAATCCACCTTTTTCCCCACCACCTGATGCAGACAGACCGGTTTGATGACTGATATCCGGCGGAATTCTTCCCGCGCATAAATATTTGACAAATGCACCTCTACAACCGGGGACCCAATCGCTTCAACAGCGTCGCGAATCGCATAGGAGTAATGAGTAAACGCGCCCGGGTTAAGGATAAATCCATCCGCCCACTTCCGTCGCCGGTGAAGCGCATCGATGATCTTACCCTCGTGGTTGGTCTGGAGAATCCGCACTTCGATCTTCAGCTCGCGGGCTTTCTTCCGGATAGCACGGTTGACCCTGTCCAGCGTTAGGGTGCCATACTGGGCAGCGTCGCGGCGGCCCAGAAGATTCAGGTTTGGTCCATGGATAATAAAAATCCGCGTAAGGGTGGTGTTTTGGGGTGAGGTTGACACGGCTGGAATTTACACGGCATAACCGAGGGGGCAACGGAATTGGGGCATGAATAACCGGAAAGATGTCAAAAATACGCAACCCAAAACACAGAACTTAAAATTCAACCGGCAAGCTTTACACCGACCTGAACAGGTTCAGGGAATAATTTTCAACCAAGGGCCAAACCTCAAGCACACCCACGGCGAGTCCGCCGATAACGCCGGCGCTTCCCCGGGAGGCCCTCACCCCGCCGAAACTGTTTATCAAGGGTTGTTTGGGAACGGTAATATACGGCCCGGTGCTGATAAAATTTTCCCCGGGAGAGAATTCCCCCGAATTCCAGCCGGATATTCCCGACCCGAATTATCGAGTTAGAATCGGGCCGGTGTATGCCTATATTCGGCGCGATGCTGAATATGGTTCAATTTCAATCCCCAATAACGGGTCAAGGTGCTGGTTTTATAAGGGTTGCCGGTATATGAGTGATCTGATTCAACCCCAGTTGATGCCTGAAGAAAAAGAATTCGACCGGGCGCTCCGCCCCCAAAGTTTGGATGATTATTCCGGCCAACCCCGGGTCGTGGAAAAACTGCGGGTTTTCATTGAAGCAACCAGGCAACGCCAAGAAGCATTGGATCATGTGCTGCTGTTTGGGCCTCCGGGATTGGGTAAAACCACTCTGGCCAATATTATTGCCCGGGAGTTGGGCGTTAGTATTCGAGGCACCTCCGGACCGGTACTGGAGCGCGCCGCTGATTTGGCCGGGCTCTTAACCAATCTTCAACCACTGGATGTCTTCTTTGTGGATGAAATGCACCGCGTCAATCATGTAGTGGAGGAGTATCTCTATTCAGCCATGGAAGACTTCCGCATCGACATCATGATCGATAAAGGCCCCAGTGCCCGTTCGGTTCAGCTCAATTTAGAACCCTTCACACTGGTGGGCGCCACCACCCGGGCCGGATTATTGACGCCCCCGATGCGGGCCCGGTTTGGAGTAGTCTTGCGGCTGGACTATTATCAACCGGAAGATTTGACAAAGATCGTCCTGCGTTCGGCCAAAATTCTGAATGTGCCCATTGATAAAGAGGGCGCGGCTGAACTCGCCAAGCGTAGCCGGGGAACCCCCCGCATTGCCAACCGGCTTCTGCGGCGCACCCGGGATTACGCTCAGGTACGGGGCGACGGGAAAATCAACCGGCAAGTTGCTCACGATGCCCTGACCATGCTGGAAGTAGACGAATACGGCCTGGATGAAATGGACAAACGGATCCTCACAACCATCATTAACAAATTCAGCGGTGGTCCGGTGGGGGTCAACTCATTGTCGGTTGCCGTGGGCGAGGAAGCTGACACCATTGAAGAAGTTTATGAGCCTTTCCTTATTATGGAGGGATTTTTAGATCGAACCCCCCGGGGCCGGCAAGCAACGCCCTTGGCTTATAAGCACTTGGGAATGAAGTTAGATAAATTTGCACAACAACACCTATTTGACGAGAAGTAGACCATGTTTTTTGATCAAGTTCAGCCCTTAACACTTTCTGATTTTAGCTACGAGCTACCGGAAGATTTGATTGCCCAGTATCCAGCCAAAAAACGCGACGGCTCGCGGTTATTGATCTTGAACAAGAAAACCGGAACGGTAGACCATAAAAAATTCTCGGATGTAACCGATTTCTTAAATCCCGGTGATGTACTGATTGTCAACGAGACCAAGGTATTTCCGGCACGGTTGTTTGCTCTGAAGGACAAAACCGATACGACGGTTGAGGTCTTTCTCTTACGCGATTTGGGCAAAGAGCTTTGGGAAGTTCTGGTGAAGCCGGCCCGGAAGGTGAGAATCGGGAATAAACTGGTCATTGATGGAAAATACAGCTGTGATGTTATCGACAATACCATTTCCGGTGGCCGGGTAATACGGTTTGAATCAAACGGCCAGACCGTTTATGAGATGTTGGACAAAGTCGGAAACTGGCCCTTACCGCCCTATATCCACCGGCCGGCGGAGGATCTGGACAAGGAACGGTATCAGACGGTTTATGCCAGAGAATATGGCGCGGTGGCGGCTCCCACCGCCGGGCTGCATTTTACCGAAGGTTTGTTGAAGAAGGTCAGGGACCAGGGCGTCATCGTCAAGCCGGTGCTCCTGCATGTGGGATTGGGCACCTTCCGGCCGGTAAAAGTGGAAGATCTGAGCCGGCATCACATGGATGCGGAAGAATTCGAAGTGCCCGAGGATACGGTAAATGCCATTAAAATCGCCAAAGCTCATGGAAAGCGGGTGATCGCGGTTGGAACCACGGTGGTGCGATCTTTGGAATCGTCCATCGTCAAACCCAACGGTCTGAAACCCATGAAAGGCTGGACGGACAAGTTCATCAAACCCCCCTATGAATTCAAAGTCATCGATGCCCTGATCACCAATTTTCACCAGCCCCGGTCTACACTGCTCATGCTGGTTTCGGCTTTGTCTTCCCGGGACATGATCATGAAAGCCTACATGGCGGCCGTTGCCGAGAAATACCGGTTTTTCAGCTATGGCGATGCCATGTTTATTCGATAAGATTGAAATCTCTTTAAGCGAATATTTTTGATAATGCCCATCAATCTCCATCCCCGCATCGGTACCGGATATGATGTTCACCGGCTGGTGAGCGGACGCCCGTTAATTCTGGGCGGCGTGACGATTGCTTTTGAAAAAGGGGTGTTGGGACACTCGGATGGGGATGCCGTCTGTCATGCCATCATCGATGCCCTGTTGGGTGCGGCCGCCCTGGGCGACATCGGGAGTCACTTCCCGGATACCGCTGAACAATTTGCCGGTGCAAGTTCTCTGGGCTTTTTGAAAACGATTGGCAACAAAATTACCGCCGCGGGGTTTCGTATGGGCAATGTGGACGCAACCATTATTCTGGAAAGACCTGAATTGGCCGGTTACATCCCGGCGATGCGGGAAAATCTGGCCGGTGCGTTGGATTGTGAAATTAATCAAATTTCAGTGAAAGCCACCACCACCGAAGGTCTGGATTTTACCGGGACCGGTGCGGGAATTGCCGTGCAGGCCGTGGCGTTATTGCTGCCCGGCGGGAACGATTGAAACCATGCTGGAGGCCGTGGAAAATTTTATAGCATCCGCCCCGCCGGTTCTGATTTTTTTACTTATTTTTCTGGCATCCTACATCGAAAATATTTTTCCACCCATTCCGGGTGATACTATCTTGGTTTTTGGCGCCTATCTGGTTGGACGGGGGAATTTGTCCTTCTCTCTGGCCCTGCTGACCACACTCCTGGGAAGCGTGCTGGGATTTATGACTATCTATTACGTGGGCTGGCGTTATGGCCGGGGATTTGTCTTTCGCCACCAGCAAAAATGGTTCTCACCGAAAGCCCTGGAGCGGGTTGACCGGCTTTTCAACCGCTGGGGCTATGGTGTCGTGTTCATGAATCGTTTTATGGCCGGGCTGCGAAGTGTGATTGCACTCTTTGCCGGAATGGGACATCTGAGCTGGCAAAAAGTTTTAGGCTTAAGTTTTATTTCCAGTCTGTTTTGGAATGGCGCTTTGATCTGGCTCGGTGCGCGCCTGGGGAAAAACTGGGAGTTGATTCGCCAGTACCTTAAAGAATACAATACCGTGGTGACCCTGGTAATTGGTTTGCTGATTATCAGTTGGATTACTTATCGTTGGCGGGTAGCCCGCAAAGCGCGCGAGGAGATACCCCATGAAAGTTAGATTCGCACCCAGTCCCACCGGTTATCTTCATGTGGGTGGCTTGCGTACCGCCCTGTTCAACTATCTTTTGGCCAAACAGCGGGGGGGCACCTTCCTGCTGCGGATTGAAGACACAGATCAGAATCGGAAGGTGGAAGGAGCAGTCCAAAATCTCATTGATAGTCTGAATTGGGCTGGTTTGGATTATGACGAGGGTCCCGGAAAAAATCAGGGGCACGAGCCCTATTTTCAATCTCAGCGGTTAAACATTTATCAGCGCCATATTGAGCAACTCCTGGAAGCGGGCCATGCCTACTATTGCTTTTGCTCAACCGAGCGGCTGGAAACACTTCGCCGGCGGCAAATTGCCGCGAAACAGCAGCCGGGTTATGATGGTCATTGCCGCTCCATTCCCGCCGCCACCGCTCTTGAGCGCGCGAAGACTGAACCCCATGTGGTGCGGATGAAGATTCCGGGAAACGGTCATTTGGACTTTGACGATCAGATTCACGGTCACATCAGCTACCCCTTAAACCAGATTGACGACCAGGTTTTGTTAAAAACAGACGGATTTCCAACCTACCATCTGGCTAATGTGGTGGATGACCATTACATGGGGGTCACCCTGGTGATTCGGGGTGAAGAGTGGCTGCCCAGCACACCCAAACATATTTTGCTCTACCAATATTTAGGCTGGGAGCTCCCCCAATTTGCCCATTTACCCTTGTTGTTGAATGCAAACCACGCCAAGCTTTCCAAGCGTCAGGGCGATGTGGCGGTTGAGGATTATCGTGCCCGGGGGATCTTACCGGAAGCACTGGTGAATTTTATTGCCTTGTTGGGCTGGAATCCGGGTGACGACCGGGAACTATTCAGTCTGGCGGAGTTAGTAAGAGCTTTTTCGCTGGAACGAGTTAACAAAGCCGGCGCCGTTTTCAATCTGGATAAGCTGTATTGGATGAATGGTCGGTACCTGCGCAGTATCGATGTGACGGAGTATTTGAATCGGGCGCGTGTGTGGTTGGCCGATCATAGCCATCCGGCTGTGTCGGATGAGACCTTATTGCTGGTGCGTGACAGTTTGACGACGTTGGCTGATTTACCTGAAAAATTGGCGCCATTGGTCGCCGAAGCAGTTGATGTTGAAAATGATGAAGCGGCGGCAATGCTTGAATCCAAGTCAGGTGGATTAGTACTTGATGCCGCCGTGAAAATCCTTGATACGCGGGAAGAATTATTGGCGGATGATTTTAAGGTCATGATGAAACAGATTCAGCAGAAGACCGGCATTAAAGGTAAAAATCTCTGGATGCCCATCCGGATAGCTCTAACCGGCCGGAAGCATGGCCCTGAATTGCCCCGGATTGTGGAAATATTTGGGAAAGACAAAGTTCGTGAACGCCTGGCGGCAGCCAGAAAGCTCTAATCGCAGAGGCAAAGAATACTCGGTTTGTCGAATTAGAAAGATTCCAGGCGCACCTGTTTCCCCCCTTCTTTTGAACGGGGAGAATAAAAGACGGGTTTAAGCAGGCAAGGGAATTCGAGTGTCTGCTCAGGCAGCCACCGCATTAGAGGCCATCCAAAATTTGATAAACTTAATACAATCCCCACGCGCCTTCGACCAGCTCCATTAGACGCGTGGCGTGCGAAGATGAAAACAGCATGCTCTCTTTTGAACCATTTTCGGTAGAAGCTCACTGCAAAATCAATCTGGCGTTGCGGATTTTAAGTCGGCGCCCGGATGGTTATCACAACCTGGACACGGTTTTTCAGGAGTTGGCTTTCGGAGACACGCTGTATTTTGAACCGGCCGGCCAATTTCAATTAGAGATAACCGGCTTGATGTTTGATGATGGCGGCGATAATATCATCACCCGGGCGTTTGAATTATTCTCCACCACCACCGGGAAACAACCCGTCTGCCGCATCCGGCTGAAAAAGCGGGTCCCGCCGGGTACCGGTTTAGGCGGTGGTAGTGCGGATGGAGCGGCGGTGCTGAAGGCGTTGAATCAAATCAGTGGCGCCGGTCTGACCAACAAGCAACTGCTCCGGTTGGCGGTACGGCTCGGTTCCGATGTTCCTTTTTTCATCAAAGGCCGCGCCCAGCGGGGCCGCGGGGTGGGAGAAAAACTCGAAAGCCTGGGGTTCGATTTTAACAATCCGGTCTTATTGGTCATTCCACCGGTTCAGGTCTCGACAAAACAAGCATTTGCGGGGCTTAAATTAAAGTTGACAGACCAGGGGGCGCCGTTTACTTTTGGCCGCCTTTTGACGAAGGTCGATGTGAAGCAGCTTTTTGAAAATCATTTTGAGCCTTCGGTGTTCCATACATATCCACAAATTGGCCAAATAAAGCAGGACTTGCTCGATCAGGGCGCCTGGTTTGCCAGTTTGTCGGGTAGCGGCTCGACTGTGTATGGTGTTTTTGAAGACCGAAAATTGGCAGAAGCTGCGCAATCTTTTTTTCAACGGAATGGCAACCTTACCATTTTGACCCAGCCCGTTGAATAATTCTTCAATCCACATAGTTAATCATATACAGAAAAGTCTACCATTCCGGGATCGTCTAATGGCAGGACACCGGCCTTTGGAGCCGAGAATCGAGGTTCGAATCCTCGTCCCGGAGCGAATTCGTTGACGGAACTTTAACAAAGGACAGGACATGGACCCCAAGTTGTTTACAGGAAGGTCAAATCCCCTCCTGGCCCAGCGAATCGGTGATTATCTTAAACTGGAATTAGGTGATGTTACTATCCGTGATTTCAGTGATGGAGAATTGTGGGTGCGGTACAATGAAAATATCCGTGGACAGGATGTATTTGTTATTCAATCCACAAATCCGCCGGCCAACAATATTATGGAACTAATGCTCATGCTCGATGCGGCCAAGCGGGCATCCGCCCGGCGGGTCACAGCCGTGATCCCTTACTATGGCTATGCCCGTCAGGATCGAAAGGATCAACCCCGGGTACCCATCAGCGCCAAATTATTGGCCGATATGATCAATGCGGCCGGGGCCGACCGGGTTTTGACCATGGATTTGCACTCAGCCCAGATTCAGGGTTATTTCAACATCCCGTTTGACCACTTGTATTCCAAGACCGCACTGATCACACACTTGAAGGGAAAGGATTTCTCCCATAACCTGGTGTTACTCTCCCCGGATGTGGGAAGTATCCCGTTATCGCGATCATACGCTAAATTGATGAATGCATCTCTGGCTATCATCGATAAACGGCGTCCGGTGGCCAATCAATTGGAAATCATGCACCTGATTGGTGAAGTCGAAGGTAAAAATGTCCTCATCATGGATGATATGGTGGATACAGCCGGGACACTGGTCGCGGCTGCTGAAACCGCAGTGGCAAATGGCGCCCTGTCTGTGTATGCCGCTTGTACCCATGCGGTGCTGTCCGGTCCGGCCCTGGACCGGATCACCAATTCGGCAGTGCGGAAATTGATCGTAACCGATACCATCCACGTGAGTGAAGAAAAAAAGATTGATAAGCTGGAGATTGTCAGCGTGGCAACCGTTTTTGGTGAAGCCATTGACAGGATCCACAAGGAAGAATCGATTAGCTCGCTGTTCAATTTTTAAATGACGGCAGAGAAATTAAGAAGAGGTTAATATGGCAGAAACACGGTATGAATTAAAGGTTTACCAGCGCACCGAACGCGGTAAGCAGGAAATTAAGAAACTGCGGGCCGAAGATTGGGTGCCGGTGGTGTTTTATTCTCACGGAACAGAAGCCGTGTCGTTGAAAATGACCTACACCGATGTGCGTGAAGCGTTGAATTCCGGTGAGCGTATTTTCAATATCAACATCGACGGGGAACAACGTCGTGCGGTAATCAAGGATTTACAATTTCACCCGGTTACCGATAAAATCCTCCACATCGATCTCCACGGCGTTCGTTTACGGGATGTTGTGGAAATTGAGGTCCCGGTTGTGCTGGTTGGTACGCCGGTGGGCGTGAAGGAACAAGGTGGTGTTTTGCAGCACACGATCCATGAGCTTACCATTCGGTGTAAAGGTTCGGATGTCCCGGAACATATCGAAGTCGATGTTTCGAAATTGGAGATCGGTGATTCCATCCATATTCGGGATTTAAAAACAGAGATCTGGACCATTCTGGAAGCCGAGGATATTGCTCTTGTTATCGTCCAGACACCGCAGAAAATGGAGATTGAGGCACCGGTCGCGGAAGAAGAGGAATACGAAGAAGGTGAAGAGCCCGAAGAAGACGAAGAATCCGAGACCAAGAAAGACGAGGATTAGTCTTCCGGCGTTTCCGGTTTTTCAGGATTTGTCAATATGGCCTTAAAATTAATCATTGGTTTAGGTAATCCGGGTAGGCGTTATGCGCAAACGCGGCACAATGTGGGGTTTATGGTCATTGACCATTTAGCCCGGCGTTGGGATCAGGATTTTCGGTCCGGCCGGGGTCCATATGTCTACATCAAAGATGGCCGCCGCCAGGCATTGTTGGCAAAACCAACCACCTTCATGAACAACAGTGGTGAAGCTGTTCGTCATCTGTCAGACTACTATGATGTAGCGCTGTCCGAAATAATGGTGGTGGTTGATGAATTGGATATCCCGTTTGGTCAGCTCCGGGTTCGAAAATCCGGGGGCGCCGGTACCCATCGGGGCCTGCAATCAGTACTTCAGCATGTAGGTGACGCAGATTTTCCCAGGTTAAGAATTGGCATCGGTGGAAAACAGGGTCGCCAACCAGCCGAAATATATGTATTGGAAAACTTCGAAGCAGATGAAACCAGATTGCTGCCCGAAGTCATTGAAAACGCGGCTGATGCCGTTGAAGATTGGTTAACAAATGACATTGAGCATACGATGAATCGATTTAACCAAACCAACTTAAAAAATGATGTTGAAACTAAGGAGGAACGTTGAGCATGGGTAATACGCTAACTTTACTGGTCCCGGTAATGGGAGTTGTCGCGCTGCTGTATGCTTTCTGGCGAACAAGCTGGATAATGAAACAGGACCCGGGTAATGAAACCATGGTTCGGATCGGGAAGTCTATTTCTGAAGGTGCAATGGCTTTTCTGAAAGCCGAGTACCGAGTACTTATTATTTTTGTGTTGGTTGTGGCTGTCTTGCTGGCTTTTGCCAACAATGGAGCGGGTAAACATCCGCTGGTTGCGCTTTCATTTGTGGTGGGTGCGCTGGCTTCCGGTTTGGCCGGATTCCTGGGAATGCGGACGGCCACTAAATCAAATTACCGAACCGCTCAGGCGGCTCGCACCAGTTTATCCCGGGCATTGAATGTCGCCTTCACCGGTGGTTCGGTTATGGGCTTGAGCGTGGTTGGCCTGGGTGTCCTGGGATTGGGGCTCCTTTATTTATTGTATAGCAATTTATGGCCGAACGATAATCGATTGGTCATGAGTGTCATCTCGGGTTTTTCACTGGGAGCGTCGTCGATCGCCCTGTTTGCCCGTGTGGGTGGAGGTATTTATACTAAAGCCGCGGATGTCGGTGCGGATTTGGTGGGAAAAATCGAAGCCGGAATTCCGGAAGACCATCCCCTGAATCCAGCCACTATTGCTGACAATGTGGGTGACAATGTGGGGGATGTGGCTGGAATGGGCGCCGATCTTTTTGAATCTTATGTAGGCTCCATTGTGGGCTCCATGGTTATTGGCGCTTCCGTTTTGGTGAGCGGCCAAACCGATTTACGGTTCGTAACCGTTCCTCTGCTGATCGCCGCCGCGGGTATTTTGATCTCCATTTTAGGGACCTTCATGGTCAGAGTGAAAGAAGGCGGAAATCCTCAAAAAGGTCTGAACAAGGGCGAGTTTGGTTCTTCCGCCATCATGGTGGTCGTGATTTGGGCCATGGTGTACTACATGTTGCCAGCCCGCTTTGAACTGAACGGGTTAATTTTTACCAATATGGGTGTTTTCTGGGCAACCGCGATTGGCTTGATTGCCGGATTGGGAATCGGCGCCATTACGGAGCACTATACCGGAACCGATACCGCGCCGGTTCGCTCCATCACCAACCAATCCGTCACCGGACCCGCGACTAATATCATCGCGGGCCTGAGCGTGGGAATGCAATCCACTGCAATTCCGGTTCTGATCATTGCTGCCAGCATCATGCTGGCCTATTACTTTGCCGGGCTTTATGGTATCGCCATGGCTGCTTTGGGTATGTTAGCCAACACCGGGATTCAATTGGCGGTTGATGCCTATGGCCCTATTTCGGATAATGCCGGTGGTATCGCCGAAATGGCTCAATTACCTAAAGAAGTTCGTGACCGGACCGACAAGCTCGATGCGGTGGGTAACACCACAGCCGCTATTGGTAAAGGCTTCGCGATTGGTTCCGCGGCGTTGACGGCTCTGGCGCTTTTCGCAGCCTTCCGGACTACCGTTTATCATATTCGTATCAATGAAGGTTGGGATGTCGCTAAAGCCATGGTCAATATTGATGTAACCAATGCCAGTGTGATGGCTGGGCTGTTTGTGGGTGGCATGCTGCCCTTCCTGTTTTCATCCATGGCAATGAGCGCTGTTGGACGAGCCGCCATGAGTATGATCGAAGAGGTCCGGCGTCAGTTCCGCGACATTCCCGAGCTGGTATTGGGACTAAAAATTGTGAATAAATATAAGGAAGGCGAAAAGATGTCGGATGAGGACGAAGCCGTTTTCCATAATGCAATCTCCAAAGCACAATACGGTGAGTGTGTCTCCATTTCCACCACCGCGGCAATCAAACGGATGATTCTACCGGGCCTGTTGGCGGTAGTTACACCCGTCCTGGTTGGTGTCATTTTTGGTGCTGAGACCTTAGGCGGTTTGCTGGCCGGTGTCACTGTTTCCGGTGTACTCCTGGCCATTTTTCAATCCAACGCCGGGGGTGCTTGGGATAATGCCAAGAAAATGTTCGAAAATGGCATCGAGATAAATGGTAAAAAATATTTTAAGGGTTCTGATGCTCACAAAGCGGCCGTGGTTGGCGATACCGTGGGTGATCCATTCAAGGATACTTCGGGACCTTCATTAAACATCTTAATCAAGTTGATGTCAGTGGTGTCGCTGGTTATTGCGCCGCTGATCGCAACAATACATGGTTTTTAATTGAGGAGGTGCGCTCTTGCGTAATTATGAATGTCTCTTCATCGTGAATCCAAATTTCGATGGGGACGGCATCTCCAAAGTGATTGAAAAAGTAACCGGCTACGTAAAAAAAGCGGAGGCTGAAGTTGCAAAAATTCAATCCTGGGGAAAACGCCGTTTGGCTTATCCGATCGAAAAACAACAGTACGGCAATTACGTCCTGATGTATTTCACCGGTGAAGCACCTAAAGTTGTGGATTTACAGCACAATATGGAGTTGGACGGCGAGGTGTTGGCCTACATGACCATTCGCCTGGATGAAATGCCTGATTTTGAAAGTCTGTCCATTCCGGAAGATAACAGCGAAGATGATCGCCGGTTTCGTTCTTCGCGCGGCCGCGATTCTTACAGTCGATCCCGTTCCGACCGGTCCGGTGATTCCGCACCGGGTAGATCGGGAAGATCGCCAGCTCCGAAAACAGCGGAACTCGCAAAAACCGAAGCACCGGAAGCGGAAGCTGACGTTTCCGAAGGTGATACCGCGGTTAAAACAGATATGGATACCGTTGCTGCTGTAGAGCTGGCTGTGAAGGATGAAGAATCGAATGAGACTGAGCCGGCGACTGCTGTTGCCGAAGCAGTAGATGACAAGGTTGAAACGCCGGCCGGTTTAGCTGCGACTGAAGATCAGGCGGAAGTAGCTTCGGCTAAGGAAAAAGAGCCTGACGAACAGCAGAAAGATGCTGAGTAATGTTCTCAGGCTGTCAAATTCCAACGTTCAGGCCGGATCATCGACTTTGGTTCGGTATTCGTTAGAAAGGAAGAAATACCATGCGTTTTAAAATGCAATACAAACGGAAAATATGTAAGTTTTGTGAAAACAAAGACGTTACACTGGATTATAAGAATCCCTCGACGCTGAGGCGCTTTCTTACGGAAGAAGGTAAAATTCTACCGCGCCGGATTACGGGTACTTGTGCCAGGCATCAGCGTCAACTGGTGACAGCGATTAAGCGCGCCCGGAATATCGCCTTATTAGCCTATTCCGCCGATGTTAGAAACCAGTAATTCCGGAAGGAGCATAACGTGAAAGTTATTCTACGGCAAGAGGTGGAGAGTTTAGGAACTGCTGGTGAAGTGGTGAATGTTAAAGCTGGTTATGGCCGGAATTATTTGATTCCTCACCAGTTTGCTTATCCGGCAACCAAAAGTTATCTCCAGGTGTACCAGCAGGAAAAAAAGCTGCGCGAGAATAAAAGCGCCCGCGAGCTTCAAAAAGCCCGGCATTTGGCAGGCAAACTGAGCAATTTATCACTGGAAGCCACCGTTCAGGTGGGTGAGGACGACAAGGTGTTTGGCGCCGTGACTTCCCAGGACATTGCCGATCTTTTGGCTGCTAAGAGTTACGAGATCGACAAACGCGATATTCTGTTGGACGAGCCGATCAAGGCCCTGGGCATTTATAATGTGGAAATCAAGGTCGCCCCGGAAGTAAAAGCCGAGATCAAAGTCTGGGTTATCAAGGGCTAAGCTCACCCTAGAGGTGGGGGTTGCTTCCCACTCAATTTAACATAAAATCCCTGCATCCCGTTATTTTTCAGGATGGAGGGTTTTTTGTTGTATAAGCCAAATGTTGAAACGAGGGTCCCGGTGTGGGGAGGCCAGATTCTCTAGGCGAATTTTAACCCCACAGGATTACCTTATTTAAATGAGCCTTTTTAATACACCCGATCAGATAAGTACCTTGCCGCCACTGGCTGAGCGCCTCCGGCCCCGGGCACTGAATGATTTTTTAGGTCAACGGCATTTGTTGGGTAAACAAAAGCTTCTATCCCAAGCACTGCAATCCGGCCAATTATTTTCCATGATCCTCTGGGGACCGCCTGGTTCCGGAAAAACAACGCTGGCCAAGATCATGGCGCATTCCACCGGAATGACGTTCTACGAATTATCAGCCGTTTCCGCCAGTGTAAAAGACGTCCGGGAAATATTACAGCGTGGGAAGGCGAATCTGGAATTGGGTCGTAAGACTCTGTTGTTCATCGATGAAATCCATCGTTTCAATAAAGCACAGCAGGACGCCCTCCTGCACGCGGTGGAAAACGGCAGCGTTTTACTCATTGGCGCTACAACGGAAAATCCCAGTTTCGAAGTCATTTCACCCCTGCTCAGCCGCTGCCGGGTATTAACCCTGCAATCATTAGGTGAAAACGAGTTGGAGGCTATTCTCAAGCGCTCGCTGGCGGAAGATCTGTTTTTGAGCACCCTGAAAATTGAATTTATGGAACAGGCTCGTGAATTTCTTATCGAAGCCGCCGGTGGAGATGCCCGAAAACTGCTCAACACCCTGGAGCTGGCTGTTAATCTGGTACGAGGAAAAACCAAGTCGGTCAAAATAAAACCAGACCACATCAAAGAAGCCCTGCAAAACCGTTCCATCGTGTATGACAAAGCGGGTGAATATCACTACGACACCATTTCAGCTTTCATCAAGAGTATTCGCGGCAGCGATCCCGATGCAGCCCTCTACTGGCTGGCGGTGATGCTGGAAGGCGGTGAAGACCCACTGTTTATCGCCCGGCGACTCATCATCCTGGCTTCGGAAGACATCGGTAACGCAGACCCGCAGGGATTGCCCCTGGCAACAGCGGGATTTCAGGCGGTTCATAGTATCGGTATGCCCGAGGCTGGTCTGGTTTTGGCGCAGGTGACGACATATTTGGCTTCCACGGTGAAGAGCAATGCCAGTTATCTGGGAATCAAGGCAGCGCGCCAATACATTCGCGAAAACGGAACTGAACCGGTTCCATTACATATCCGTAATGCCCCCACCAAACTCATGGCTGCGGAAGGTTACCATAAAGGGTACCGTTATCCCCATGATTCAGATCAGCATTTTGTACCTCAAAATTATCTGCCGGATAAATTGAAGAACCTGCAATTCTATAAACCCAGCCGGCAGGGATTGGAGCAGCGCATCTATCAACGGCTTTGTAAACTTTGGCCCCGGCGCTTTCAAGAGAACTTGGCTCAGTCACCCAAGAACCAGTCCGGAACGACACACCCGAAATAGCTCATTGGCATGTTTTCCTGCAATTACCAGCCGTTGCCCCTGCTATGGATCGTCTTTTTCTTGGCGATTTCCCCGGGGAAAAATCTCACGGCCCAGGATAATTTTCGTTTGGAATTGTTGCATGCGAATCAGCTGGAAAACGTTACCCGGAATGGTATTTCCACCAAGCGTTTGGTTGGCAATGTCAAATTTCGACGGGGTGAGGCCATCCTCACTTGTGATATAGCCGAATTCGATGAAAAACAGGATGAGACTCGCCTGAATGGCCATGTCAGGGTAACTCAGGGGGAAGCCGTTCTGACGGGAGATAACGGAATTTACGATGGGAAGCTGGATGTTTTATCGATTCTGGGTCATGCCCGTTATCAACATCGGGATCAGTTAATGCTCGCGCAACGGCTGAAATACGACATGAACCATAAAATCGCCATCGCTGAAGGCCGGCCGGTATTACGCGACTCAACGCGCACCCTCACAGCCCGGAAGGTGACATTTTATGAAAATCAGCGCTACGGCCATGCTGAAGGTAAAAGCACGCTCAATGATCTGGTCAACCGGGTTACCGTGTCCGGCGAGCGGATTCTGTTTTATCCCGATCAGGATTCTTTGTTGGCGACCGGCCGACCCGAAGTTTCCCGAAATGATTCGGCCGGAGGGGCTAGTTTTATTATCCGGGCTGATTCCCTCTCCCTGGAATCTGACTTTTTCTTTGCCTGGGGGCATGTGGTGATCACACACCACGATGTGACCGGTGTTTCCGGGCAGGCTGTTTTTCAGCGCACTGAAAATTATGCGATTATGCGCCAAGCTCCCCAGTTAAGCCAGGGCGCCTATCAATTGAAAGGTGATGTCATCCAGTTGAATCTGAAGAATGATGAGTTACGTTCGGTGTTCATCCCGACTAATCCGATTTTCATCGATGACAAAACGCTTGGGGATACGGTACTGACTGATGAGCTCACCGGGAAACAGATGGTTGTGGAATTAGAAGATAATAAAGTTCAGTCCGTCACCTTGGAAGGTATGGCGACCTCCTTTTTTCATGTAGTGGAAGATTCTGTCTATCGGGGATTAAACCTGGTGAGTGGTGATACATTAACTATTCTCATGGCTGATGATGAAGTGAATGAAATTCAGGTGATAGGCGGGACACAAGGGACCTATACGCCGGCTGCCGGGAGCGGCTTGGAGGGAAAAATCACCTATCAATCCGACCACATCCGCTACAGCATCCCCCGGCAATCCACCACGTTATCCACCGCCGCCAAAGTAAATTACCAGGATATGGGGATTACCGCGGGTGAGATTGATGTGGACTGGCGTAGAAATTTGTTGGAAGCTCATAGCCAAACGGATACGGTGGGTGCAGCCGACTATCCGGAATTAAAGCAGAAAGGGGAAGAGCCGTTAAAAGGGGTGAAGATGCTCTACAACATGCGGCAGGATCGCGGTCAGGTCACGGCTGGCCGAACACAGTTCGAGCAGGGATTTTACTACGGAGAAAACATGAAGCGCATCGCTTCGGATGAGTATCATATAGTGGATGGATATTACACGACGTGCGATATTCCCGATCATCCCCACTACTATTTTTACAGCAAACGCATGAAGCTAATTACCGATAGAATTGTTATTGCTAAACCGGTTTGGTTGTATATCGCCGATGTGCCGGTAGCCTGGTTGCCCTTTGCCGTTTTTCCACAGCAACGGGGCCACCAATCCGGTTTTCTCATGCCGGCTTATGATTATAAAAAAAGTGAAGGGCGGTCATTAAAAGGCCTGGGATATTATTGGGCCATCAGCGATTACATGGATGCCAAGCTAAATGTGGATTTTTACGATAAGAATGAGGATTTCCTCTATCGCGGCGCTATTCGCTACAAAATCCGGAATGTACTGAATGGCGCCATCACGGGCTCCATTACACCTGATCGCACGGGAAAAACGCATGGCTACCGCTGGGATTTACGATTTAACCATTCACATACTATTGATCCCACGCTCTCAATTACGGGCAGTGGACAATTGACGGGTGATGCCAACTATAGCCGGGAGTATTATCAGGATTTGAATGCAAGGCTGCAGAAAAAGCTGGTCTCCAATCTGAGTGTTCGAAAACGATTTGAAGGGACACGGAATAGCATGAGTATGAATTTAAATTATACGCGTGATCTTCAGGTCGGCCAGTTGATTCAGAAAACACCAGCGAGTGCCGGAATTAAGTACACGGAATCAACCCTGTCACTTCCGGACATCTCATTCAACCGCAGTAGTTCAGCCATTATTGCGCCCCAGCCTAACGAGCCCGAACATTGGTATAACAAAATTCTGTTTTCCTACGGTACGACGTTTAAAAATCCGACCACCAACGCCTACCAATCATTTGCGTTGGACGATACCGTCCTTTATTGGCGGAAAGAATCCATTTCCAGGAAAATATGGACCCACAATATGTCACTTAGCAGCAATACGTCTTTGGGTGGCAGCCTCAGTTTATCCGGGGGAGTTAATTATCGCGAAGGCTGGGCTTTCAAGTATGAGCAACCCCGGTTAATAAATCAGATTTTACAATACGACACCAGTGGGAATATTATCCGCGAGCCCGTGAAAGGGTTTTTACGCCGGGGAACCTTTAGTTCATCCATCGCCTTAAGCACCAACCTCTACGGACTTTTTCCCTTGAACCTGGGCAGTTTGAAATCCGTCCGGCACGTCATGTCTCCCAGCCTCAGGCTGAGCTATGCACCCAATTTTTCCGATCCTCAATGGGGTTATGTAAAGACCTACCGGGACAGTGTCGGCCATGCCGTCAAATTTGATCCATATAAATATTCCAGTTTGGGTGGAACCGGTTCCAGCCGGGCCATGAATTTGAACTGGGCGGTGAATAATGAGCTGGATTATAAATGGCTACCGGCGGCACAAACTGTTGAGGAGGCGGTGGAAAAAAAGGCCAAGTTTTTCACCTTCAATTTCAGGGGAAGTTATGACGTCACCAAAGATTCCCTAAGAGCTTCCAATATTTCCGGAGGTGGGAACCTGTTCCTCGGTAGTCTCGGTAGTGTGAACTATTCCACAATTTTCCAAGTCTATGATCGGGTACCCAATCCCAATTCACCCGGCAGCACTATGCCGGTTAACCGCCTGCGGATACCTCGAATGAAGTCCGCCTCAATCGGGTTTAGTTATTTACTGTCAAGCCGAACTCAGGTCGCGCAGGCAGATACGGCTGACACGACGGTTCAGGCTGAAAATTTTCAGGATACTCGATTTGAAAATCGAGCCGCCACTGAAAATTCAAACAGGCTGTGGAATATGCAGCTTAACTTCAGTTATACCTTCAGCCAGACCGATCCGGCGAAATTACCCACTCGCAATTTCTGGATGCAGACTAATACACGGATGAATTTAACCAAATACTGGCATCTGAGTTACCGGGCCCGTTTTGATCTGGTAAACCAGCAGTTGGTGAGCCATGGCCTGAGTATCGATCGTGATCTGCATTGCTGGTCACTGAAGTTTACCTGGACCCCATCCGGATACGCCGCCGGATATTATTTGTTGATCCAGGTAAAGGCCTCACAATTGAAAGATCTAAAACTACAGCATCGCAGCCAGCCCTTCCGGTATTAGGGTGCGAGCGCATTTACCCAAGGACCGAACCTACAATGAAACCTGTGATCGAGCTTAATCACCCACTCATTAGTCAAAATCTGGCAATTCTCCGGAATAAAAATTCGTCTCCGGCGGCTTTTCGCCAGGCCTTGACCCGCGTGACTTATTTCCTGTTCATGGAAGCCACAAAATCAGTTACCACTAAAGATCTGCCCGTGGAAACACCCCTGGCCGCAACCATTGAACAAGAGGTGGTGGGTGACATATGGCTGATTCCGGTTTTACGTGCCGGTTTGGGCATGGTCCAGGCGTGTTGGGATATTTATCCCGACGCCCGCGTGGGAGTCATTGGTTTGTATCGTGACGAAGAAACGCTAAATCCACAGACCTACTATCAGAATTTGCCAACCTTCAAAGTACCGGATACCTGCTTTATCGTAGATCCAATGCTGGCAACGGGTGGGAGCGCCGTCGCGGCAATTGATTTCGTTAAGCAGAAAGGTGCTCAAACTATTTCGTTGTTGGCGCTGATTGCTGCCCCGGAGGGTATTGTTGAAGTCCAAAAGCGCCACCCGGGTGTGAGACTCTTGACTGCCAGAGTGGATGAAAAATTAAATCGGGCCGGGTACATCATGCCGGGGTTGGGAGATGCCGGTGATCGGATATTTGGAAGTTAGCGCATTAAATGTTATCCTTACCCACTTTAATGGTTAATTTTGTTACATTTGCTAAACGTGCGAGAGGGAGCCAACCCGGGCGGGTTGAGTCTCCCTCTCTATCTCGCTTGTGCAGGACAGCTCTTGGCTGAACTCCGACTTACCGATGTCGCATTAAGTAATAAAGTCAGACTCCAGAAAATCTTGTAACCGGAAATCGTCGTTGGGATCGCGGTCCTTGATCATAATTTGGTCCACGATCTGTTTTTGAGCGCTTTCCACGAGTTTTCGAGCTACCGGGCCTTCGCGTGGTTCAAACATAGCTTGTTTCTTTTGTGGTAAATTGTTGATAACGTTATCAACGAACTCTTTCTCTTGACCTTTCAGGGCCAAAGCCACAATATCCAGATCAACCGAGTTGAAAACATCTCGTAGGATCGAACCCGGCAGTAATGGTACACTATCAAAGGTGAAATGTATTTTCTTTACTTCATCGGCCAGATCAGGAGCTTCCTCGTCCAGGTATTCTAAAAAGTCCCGCTGTTCACGGGAATCCAGCCGGCCCAAAATCTTAGCCAGGGCGTTGCTGCCACCCTTTTCATATTCGGCATGAGAGGGGATATTACGCGCTTTGTTTTTTAGATCGGCCGCAAAATCCAGAATCGCTTCAAAAGGAATTTCATCGATTTTGCCCATCTCCACCAATACCTCAGCCCGTTGTTCCGGGGACATGGTTTTAATCAGGTCAAATTGGGTTTCTTCGAGTAATTGGGCCAGGATGATCGCTTGGCTGCGTACCGGTTCCTGACGCAATAAATAAGTCAGTTGGAGCTCGGTTAGATCATTTAAAAAGGCAAACGGGTGCTTCTTTGCTTCAGCTTTATCATCCTTTTTTATTTTCTCGGATACAAAACTGAAGTAGAATTCCTCCAAAACCTGTTTTTTGATTTTGAAAGACACATCACCCAATTGTTGCATATGCTGTTGGATACTTAACAGGTCGTTTTCTCTCAAATCCTTAAATAAGGATACCGCCAGGGGGGTCCCAAGAATCTTGAAAAGAATTGCAACCTTATCCAAACCGCTAAGCTGCTGTTGTTGCTGTTGCTGTTGCTGTTGCTGTTGCTGTCCTTCTGCCATTACCTGACCCTTTCCCTCACTAGCCAACGGCTTAGGATTCTTCTGCTTTCCGGGGTTGTTGTGCTTCGGAATCCGTTGATCCGGAACTGGTTGCACCACCCGCATCCTGTAACCAGCCACCGATGATTTTAGATGCCGAGTCTGGTCTGCCAATGGCTAATGAAACCACGGACTTGCGTACATCATCCATCTCTGCCCGGGCGGCCTCTTCAGGCCGGATAGTGGGCTGCCGTGTCGTTGGTGCGTAGCCTGTTCCGGCTGCACCACCCAGAGTTTCGTCAGTTAATTTCTCCGAGGGCGGCGCTACAGTGTCATCACCTGTTTGTTGGCGTTGGGCTTTTAATAAATCTTTTATTCGTTTCTCAGCATCCTGAGCCGCTTTCTCCGCGGCTTTATTGATACGGTCATCATCAGCCGGCGTCCGCCCCATTCCGGGATATTCGGGATAAATAGCTGTGGGACGACGGTTCATGGCGGCGAAGACCAAACCCAAAATAAGAATCAGCAAAGCAGCGCCACCCAGGATAAAATAGAGGGCCTTATTATTAGTGCCCCCCGGCGCTGTTTCAGCTTCGAGCGGTTTTTGCTGCAAAGTCTGAAATTTTTCGCTCAACTTGGCCTGTTCTTGTTCTAGCCGGGTACGTTCCTGTTCTTTTTTCCGCTGTTCCAGCTCCAACTTTAACCGGTGCTCTTCTTCCATATCGCCACTCTTAAGCTGACCCTGCAAATCTTTCAATTGTTTAGCCAACAAAGCGATACGCAACGAATCGGCTTTAAGTTGAACCTGAGCTTGGTTGCGTTGTTGCTGATATAGTTTAGCCCGCTCATCCGCTAACCGTTGCTCTTCCGCCTGGCGGGATTTACGCAGCGTTTCTTCGCGCTGAGCTAATTTCTGCTGTTCGGTTTCGCGCTGTTGTTTAAGCTCGACTTCCCTTTGCTTCAGGCGATCTTCTTCCTGTTGCCGCAATTGAGCAATATCCTCGCGTTCTTTCTGAAGCCGGCTATGCTCGAGGATCAATGCCCTGGATCGGTCTGAATCGGCTTTGGCTTTTTGGTGTTTCTCCATCACGGCCATGCGATCAGCAATGGATTTCAGTAAAACCTGTTCAGCAGTGGTGCGGGTTTTCTGGCCGTCTTTAAAGGATGCCGTCATAATGTTCAATACATCCCCCCGGGAGCGATCAAAATGGGAAGCAACCATTGACACCTGCCGAATATTTTCCACGGTGGTTGGGTCAATTTGATCTTGCAATATGATGGTAATGTCCACGCGTTTTACTTTTATAACCGGTGCGGTGACATTTTGCACGGCCATAAGTCGTTTACCCACGGGCGGGGCTACCGGAGCAGGTGTTTCAGCGTAGGGAATTGAAGCTTCCGTCAACGGTTGGGCGGCGGCCGCTGCTGATTGCGGGGTTACCCGGGAAGTATCCAGCGCCAGATCTGAAGAAGCTGACAGACTATCAACTATAGCTGCCGGTGCAGTGTCGGGAGCACTGGCGGCCGGTGTTAACTCAGTATCCAGCAGATCTGTTTGTGGCTTTTGGATACTGGGGATACCGGGTAAAATCTCATCCAGGTTTTGTCCCTTTGGAACGGGTACTGGTTTTGGAGTGTTCCCGGATTGACTCGCGCCCCTAGAGCCTGGTTTGGGTAAAGGTGTGAGTGTTTCCCCGGCCGGTCCGGTTTGCGAGGTAGGTTGCGCTGAACTCGGAACCGGCGTTGGCTCGGATTGCCAGGTTGGCGATTCGAGGGGGGCGTAGATTGTCTGGAACGTCCGACCGGATTTTACATCCATGAATACTTTCACATCTACTACAAACTTGTCATTATCGGTGATCTTGAAAATCGCATCGGAAACACGATGCCGGATTGTGTTTTCCAGCATGATTTTCTGCGCGTAAAAATTTTCTGCGGCATCGGATTGCGCTAATAATTGCGGAAAGCTCGCCAGCATCATAGCGGTTGCAACTCCCATTAGCCATTTCCGCGCTGGATGTTTCATAGGTCGCTCCTTGATTCCAACCATTGCCATTAGCCGATCGCTAAAAAGGTTATATCGACGCGCCGGTTTTTCGCTCGTCCGGCATCGCTATCGTTATTGGAGATTGGACGCGTGTCGCCGTACCCAATCGCCCGCAGTTTATCAGCCTGCACGCCATTTTGCGTTAAAAACCGAATGACCGCACTGGCTCGCGCCGAGGATAGTTCCCAGTTGGAGGGAAATTGTCTTGATCGAATAGGGACATTATCGGTATGTCCTTCCACGGCAATATTGTATTTCGCATTTTCCATGGTCGAGATCAGCCGAGCGAGAAAACCCTGGATTGATGCGGATAGGTCGGCACTACCCACTCCAAAGGCCAAATCGCTGGCGATGCCCATGGTCACCCCCCGGGAATTCAGGCTCACCTGTACCATGGAACCCAGATCTTCCTGTTTGATCACTTTCTGAATGTCTCTCGAAATTTCACTTAACGACACCAGCTTTTCTTTGGGTTGATTGGTTCCCACATTGTTCCCAACGGATTCACCAAACTGTTGTAACTTTACCGGATCGATGGTTGACATGGAAAACAACAGCACAAAAAAGGTCATGAGCAACGTCATCATATCCGCAAAAGTAGTCAGCCACTCTTCTTGCGGAGGATCTTCCTTCGCGGACACGCTGGAGTGGCGTTGACGACGTTGGTCTTTTGCAACTACTTCAGACATTTATCAGGCGATGTCCCGTTTCCATTCTTTGGGTGGCAAGAATGAGTTCAAATGCTCGCGTACCAGGAGCGGATGTTTTTTATTTTTTAATAGGATGACACCTTCGATGATCATGTTCTGGGAGATGTTCCGTTTTTCGATGCGTGATTTCAGCTTTGTGGCCATGGGATTGAAAATAAGATTTGCGAACAACGCACCATAAAGCGTGGTGATCAAAGCTAAACCCATGGCATTTCCCAAAGCCGCGGACGGATCTTTATCTCCACCGCCGAGGCCGCCTGCTGCCTGGGCCATACCATATAGCATGGCCACCAATCCCACCAAGGTACCTACCATACCAAAAGCCGGCGCCACACTCCCCATGGTTTTGAAAACATTGGCTTCAGACTGTTCGCGTAGGGCACGGTTCTCCACCCGGGTTTCAAGGATATACCGAATATCTTCTTCGCCCAGACCGTCCACAATCATCTGGAGACCATCCTTGAAAAAGGGATTTTTAGCGTTACCAAGCGATTTTTCCAGCTCGGCCGTGCCTTTGCGGGCGAAGCCGGCCATCACAACGATTTCTTCCAGAATTTCTGCATTTTTAACGCGCTCGCCGGAAAACACCGCTTTCATATTGGCGAACAGGCGCATCACTTCAGCTAGGGGAAATGCGGTAGCGGTGGCTGCGATGGTTCCCCCCAAAACAATCATGAGCGATCCGGGTTCGACAAAGGTCAAAACCCCCTGGGCGAGGTTCAAAGTGGCTTGTACCATGGCGGTACCCACCAAGCCAATCCCTAATATAATACCGATAATTGTTGCTATATCCATTATGGCCTCGTGTTAGTCCCGAAAGTTCGCAGTCGTTCGGAGCCGATTTTCATTCAATGCTCGTAAAATATTACGAACATCATCGTATCCCGGGTCAATTTGCAGGGCCAGGTTCCAATTAATGGTGGCTCGATCCAACTGGCCCATCTTGTAATAAATTGAACCCCGGCGCGCATAAGCCAGCGCCAAATTTGGATTCAATTTCAGCGCTTGATTAACCTCCGCCAATGCCTCCGCATATTGTTCATTATAGAAAAGCCGCAGTGAGCGGGATAAATGTTTTAAAGCTTGATTAACCCGGGCTTCAGAAACATGCTGGGTCAATTTCATGGTTGCAATGGAATCTTCCATAATCTTGTTCTTCTGTTCCAGATGTTCAACCATCCGATTAAGTTGTTCGATCTCAGCCGCCGACATGCTCAACGAATCCTGTAACAGGATAATCTGTCTTTCCTGAGCTTTATGCCAGGCAGAATCAATCACCGTGCGCACCGGAATGCCGTCCTCCGTCACGACATTACCCATGGAAAGTCCGCGGCCACGAGTAGCCTGTTTTTTAACCCGGGGTAGAAAATAGTCCAGACCGACGGTGATTGCCGGCGGACGGTCAACGGTGGCGTCGCCAAAATTAGGGATATTCTGCATATTGGAAAAGGCCAGATTCAACTTGTACTCGCTGGTGAGGGGCACCCGGACACCCATGTTTACCGAACTGCCATCCCATTCCAGCATTAAGTCCAAGCCACCCCGACTAGCCATAATATTTGTGTTCAGCAGCATCCCCAGGAAAATGCCAATGGAGTTGGCGGCCGAGGTCATGACAGTGTCTACTAACCCGTTTGAATTATGGTCAATAAGCAAAGTGTCACCGGGATCGAAAATACCATTACCAATCTTATCAATATAAGTATCGGTCAGGTTGGTATCGATGATCGTTTTACCAAAATTGATGCCATACCGTCCGCTACCGAATCCCAGGTAGGTTTTCAAATTATATTCGGCAAAGCTGTTCTCGCGGCTGATTAACATGAAATAGGAAAGATTGCGAACCTGGTCAGTCACGCTTTGGTTGGTGCTGGTGGCGTTCAGGTCAAAAGTGATATCGGCAACACCTACGCCCACGGCGGCTTCACCATAAGTAAGCAACCGGTCCTGCACATGCAGGGCCAGTTGGGTGGGGGTGTCGGTGCCGGAACGCTGTACTGTTGAAATACCCAATCGGAAGGTGCGTGTAATATCCGTCTCTAAATAAATTCCGCGATTCCAGACCGCTTGGCTCGTGGTGCTGGAAGCCAGGGTTTCCTTGCCGAGGTACTGAGCGCCGATGCCAACCCGTAATAAATAGGGGTAAGGATACAAACTGGTGGTAGGAATATTCATCATGAGCCCGGGCCGGGAAAAACTCATTTGCGATTGCCCGGGAAGCGAAATTCCAAACCCCATCCAAAGTAGGCTAAACCAGAAAAATCGAGTTTGTTTTAGATATCGCATGCAACCATTCCTATCTATTCATGCTGCGATAATTTCCGCGCACGCTGTAAAAACTGGGTAGCAACCACCGCATATTCACTGGAAGGGTAAAGATCTACCAGTTTCATGAATACAGCCTGTGTTTCTTTCATGCGGCCCTGTTTTTCGTAAATAATACCCCGTAACGCCAGGGCATCATCCAATTTATCAGAATTTTTATATTCACTTACTTTGATTAGTTCCTTGATCGCCGGCTCATATAGTGCCAGTGAAAAATAACAGGCTCCGGCATAATATTGAGCACTGGCTTTCAAGTTTTCGTCTTGTCCATAACCCGTCAGGCGTTTGAAATCATCCAGCGCGGACAAATAGGATTCCCGGTGGTACTTGGTGAGCCCATCCCGATAAATTTGCTCCTCGGTTCGATTGGGCTGATTCTGAATGGTTTTCAATCTGGCGGCAGCTTGGGGTTTTACGGCCTGAGTTTCTTCCCAGACACTATCCTCCAGAGCGGGTTGATTCGACAGGGCATTTTCCGGTAAGACCGGGTGTGATGCCGATTCAAATTCAGTTTTTATATCATCCAGGCGTGCTTCCAATTGTTTATTCTGGGCTTCCAGCAAAGCCAGATCCGTATGATAGCTGGCGCCGCGTTCAGCGATCATGGTCTTCAGACTATCAATCGCCCGGTAAAGCTTGGCGATTTCCAGTTGACTCCGCGCCACCCGAATCTGATAATCCATAACCAACTGATATAAATCCATATCACCACCCTGTAAAGTAGATTGTCCCGGCGGCGGGATGCTCTGGGTGGCTTTGGGTAATACCTGCACGGTACGTTGCCGCCGGGGTGTCGAATCAGCCGGCGCCGAAAATTGATTGCTGATGGAATCTACGGGTGGTGTCAACGTTGTATCCGCCGGGGTTATCGTGGTGTCTTCGATAATTATACCGAGATCGTAGAGTAATTTGCTGCGATCATTGGTTTGGGCTTGTGCGGTTGTCACCATTAAGATCAATACCAGTTCATATTTAAGCCGCTGCAAAGGCATGGGCCATACTTACATTTTCTTCCCGGCAAAATACTCCCTAACCCGTGGAACCAGATCACTCTCCGGGTAATTTTCTATAACTTTATGAAAAATGTCCTCAGCCTCGCTCATTTTTCCGAGCTGTAGATAACTCATTCCGATCTTGAATAGAGCATGATCGGCTTTGTTGTTTTCCGGAAATGAGCTCACCTTGGAAAATTCTTCAATCGCCCGCTGGTAATTCTCCAGGGAGTAGTAGGATTCACCAATCCAATACTGGCAGTTATCTGCATAAATTCCTTCGGGATATGCCTTGATCAATTCTCTAAACAGTTTTATGGCGGAGGGGTAATCACGCTGAAAATACTTGTTCAGGGCAGCATTATATTGACGCCGATAATCGCGTTTATTCATAACGGGCGTCGTAGGTGGGATGGAGGCCTCACCGGCTGTTTTAGCAGTCGAGGCAGTTGGCCCACTGACTGAATCAGTGGTAACTTTAGGCATTGAATCCGTTTTCACCGGAGTCGAAGGTGTAGACCCGCCCTGTTCTTTCTCCAGGCGGGGTAAGAGCCCTTGAGTAATGTTTTGCAGCCGCTGATCCAGAGAGTCTTTGGCCGTTTTTAATGTATCAACGACACTGCGTAGCGACCGAATCTCGCTGGTGAGCACATCAATATTTCCGCGCAATTCAATGATTTCCGATTCTTTGGATTTGGTGTCCTGCTCCTTGGTTGCCAGGACTTGCCGGTACACGCTTAGCTGGGAATCCATTTGTGCCAAATTGGTGCGCATTTCCAGCAATTCAGCTTGGGTCATCTGTAGGTTTCCAATCTCATTCGTGAGTGCTTTTAACTGGGTGAGCAATTCCTGCTGTACCGGATCGGATTCAACCGGTTTAGTGGAGGAACAGGCTACAACAAAGAACAGCAGCAGTCCCGGTGCAAGATATCGGATAATCGGTTTATTCATATTCTTCCCATGCAATGGAATAGGAGTAACCGATGTAATTTCCAAATGATTTGGCAACGTAGAGTTCAAAAGAACCACTGGCGCCCGGATATAATGACGTATCGGTCATGACACCGCTTTTGAATGTGATGTGGGAACCTTTGACAAAGGCTGTTAATTCCTTGGTGTCGCCACTCCAGTTCATACGAAATACAAAGTTGACTTTTACGAAGTCGGCGCGTTGACCGCCAATGTTTTTAATAACGCCGGATAAAATGGAATTACCACTACGGTCTTTGCGCTCTTTGATTGTTCCCGACAAAACAGGGTTGGCTTGCAGGTCTTGGGCGGGCGTGCTCACTCCGGCAGCCTGGCCGGAAGTATTGGTCAAAGTGATATCAGTGCCCGCGCCCCGGGCCGGCGGTGGAGGGAACTCTTCGGCTAATTGACTTTGAGGAACGGTTTCGGGTGATTGGGCGGGTGTATTGTCCACAATCCGCACGACCTGGCTACGATCAATCGCCAGCACTCCAATCAATGTTTTGATTCGGATCGTTTTGTCATCCTGATCCAGAATGTCGCCATACATTTTGGAACCGTTGGAGAGATGAATTTCTTTACTATAAATGCTTAAAGGATTCAACCACACTTCACTCTTGGATTGCAATTCCGATACTTGCGACTGTAGATGCTTTACTTCGGCAGCCATTTTTTTCAACTCGAAATTCAACTCTTCCAGAACGAAATCGTTGCCCTGTTTTCCACCGGTAGCAGTACGGGCATTTACCGGCGTGGGCAAAACACCCTTGGCAGAATTTGATGGTATTGTGGCCGGTGCAGCCTCCCCGGATGTATTGGGTGCGGCTAAAATCGAAGCCGGCATCGTATTATCGCCCGTGGCATCCGCTTTTGAGGCGGACTTTGAGGAACACCCGGCTAAAAAGATAGCGAGAGTTACCGATACACAGGTAGTCAGCTGAAGACGCTTCATCTTCGCCCCTTATTCGGCTTGTGTACTTTTATTTGTCCAAGCGGCATGACTGTCCTGCACAGTCGCCTTTGGTGAATATAGGTGACCTAAAAAACCTTGTCAAGAAATATCGGGCTTGTTTTTAGGGGGTTAAGGCAATGACTTAAATAAAAGGTTTAAGTGACCCCATATATAGTGTCAGGTTGTTGATGACACCTATATTTTGTAAAAACAGGACAATAAAAAAGGCAGCATTTTTTAGCGTTTAGCAGTGTAAATCGCCAAAAAACACTGGGATTGGTCAAATTTATTTGGAAAATAAAGTTGTAGGAGTCCGACCGCGGCAAGCCGATGAAACCCGGCTGAACGTCGGAGGGTCGGACTCGCATGTCGCCACCCGGGTTAGAAGGGCAGTTCTTCTTCAGCTTCTTTTTCGTTGTTTTCCTCGGGGGGAGCAGCCTCCCGGCGAGGACCCGAGCCTAACAGGGTTGCGCGCTCTCCCACAATTTCAGTGGTATAGTGTTTCACCTTGTCTTTGTCTTCCCAATTGCGGGTTTGCAAGCGTCCTTCGACCAGCAACATGGTGCCTTTTTTCAGATATTGTTCGGCAAATTCGGCCAGCTTACCCCATAGGACAATCTTGTGCCATTCCGTATGATCGATCCATTCACCCTTGTCATCCTTGCGGGATTCGTTGGTTGCCAAGCTAAAATTGGCAATAGCGGTACCTTTAGGGGTGTACTTAACATCGGCATCGCCCCCGAGATGACCAATTAACATGACCTTGTTCAGGCTGTTGCGCTGCATAAATCCTCCATTTGTAATTCAATTAAGACAACTTAATCAGCGGAATATTAATCGTTATCCACAATTAATGCAAGGTGAAATTAATTCAGGCGTTTATTCCGTAAGGATAAAAATTTGGCATTAAAAGCTTCGGTTTTGGTCCGGACTTGTATGAAATAGATACCTGAAGGCAAATTAAAGGTGTTCTTAATCCGCGTATGGCCTGGCGAAATTAACTCAATATTCCCCTGAGCGACCAGTTGCCCTAATAAATTATAGATTTTATACTTATCCGTATCCGCCGCCCGGTTTTTCCCTAAATAGAAATCAAAATATCCGCTCTGAATAGGATTCGGCGCTACAAAGGGTTTGCCGGCCAGTGGTTCACCAGGTCCAACGAGATTAACAATGGACTTTACATTGGGGACCCCCCAACCATACGTGATATTCGGTGCTGAAAATTGATCACCGGCCGACCGAAAGAGTGCAATGACAGAATCCGGGGTTAAATGTGGATTTGATTGGAGGACCAGTGCGGCTGCTCCGGCAATCATTGGTGTCGCAAAGGAGGTGCCATCGCCGCGCTGAAACCCGGAAGTTTCCTTGGGCAAGTAAACTTGCTCCCCCAGTGTTACAACCTCTGGCTTAATTCGGCCATCGGCAGTGGGTCCGCGGCTGGAAAAGCTCGTAATCAAACCTCCGGCATTAATGGCCCCGACACTTAATACATGGCGGCCATCGGCAGGAGCCCATAAACTCAGCGAATCCGGCCCCTCATTGCCCATGGCATTGACGACTAAAATTCCTCGCGTGGCAGCGGTGTCCGTGGCAATGGTGATGACCGCTGTTTGTCCATCCATGGCTGAAGGCGGGTAACTATTAGCCGGAGGGTCAAAATCACGATAAACCAGTGATGAAGAAATGATATCGGCTCCGTTGGCATCAGCCCATTCCAGGGCGGCAACCCAATTGTCTTCCTCGGCCGGAGTTTCCGAGGTTGCATCTTCAGTCCGCGCTAGCAGGAACCTGGCTTGGTAGGCGGCTCCGATGAAATAATTCGGTAAATACCCACCAATGAGTCCCAGACATGCTGTTCCATGCGAAGAATAAGAACCATCAACCGTTATTTCGCGGGCAACGAAATCATACGTTTTATCCACCAGTAAAGAACTAAAGACGGGATTATTGGCGTAGGTAAAACCAGCGTCAAAAATCGCGATGATCACTCCGGCTCCATTCCAACCCTCCGTGTGCAATACCGGCAGATTTAAAAGTTCATTCTGCAGCAGCGATTCGCCGTAATGGCCAGCGGTTGACTTCCATAGCGATTCGTCAACCGGAAGTCGTTCGTGTCTCAAGCCGCGAGCCAAAGGACGGATATCTTTTACAAAAGACAATGCCGCCAGAGTTAAAGTCGAAGCTAACGCAGGAACTTCCACGCTGGCGGCATTCAGCCAGCGGGAGGTCGTGCGAATGGTAAACTTCAGGTCTCGCAGACTATCCAGATAATTCTGGTAAACCGGAATATCCAACCATGGATTAGTTCGTCCCCGTAGATTGAGCCTTCGCCAGGTTTCCGAACTTAGGACCACCGGTTTTTGCAGCGCTGTGGGACCTTTATCCTTAAAGAATACCCACCATGGCTGACCGGCCGATATCGGCATTTCCATTACAAACAGAAAAATTCCCAGGCGGGTGATTGACGATGTAATCCGAAGCCTCATATTGGCGTGCTGAAAAATCAGGTTACCGGACTAATTTTTTTCACCCGGGCAGTGAAATGCCTCAAAACGGGCGCTTCATAGGTAATTTCATAACCGTGGAGTTTATCCCGATCTTGATATATTTCGATGATATTGTCAGCGACATAGTCCATCTGGCTATTGGTATATACCCGGCGGGGAATAGCCAAACGAACCAATTCCAAATCAGGATATCGAACTTGGCCGGTGTCCGGATCTTTACTGGCAAACATCAAACTGCCAATTTCCACCGCCCGGATTCCGGCGTGAACATACAAAGCCGCCACCAGTGAAATTCCCGGAAATTCTGACTGGGGAATATGCGGTAAGAACGCTTTAGCATCGAGATAAACGGCGTGACCGCCGGTGGGCTTTACAAAAGGCACGTCGGCTTCGGACAATCGATCACCCAAACGTGCCACCTGTCCGATCCGATACGCCAGGTAATCTTCATCCAGGACTTCCTGCAATCCCCGTGAAATTGCTTCCAAATCGCGTCCGGCTAAACCACCATAGGTAGGAAATCCCTCAATCAGAATCAATCGGTTGGTCAGTTGCTGAGCCAGGCCGGCATCATTCAAACCGATAAACCCACCGATGTTTACCAATCCGTCCTTTTTCGCACTCATAGTGCAGCCATCCGTGTAGGAAAACATTTCCCGAGCGATTTCCAGAATGGTTTTTTCGGCAAAACCCGTTTCCCGGCTTTTGATAAACCAGGCATTCTCGGCGAAACGGCAAGCGTCAATGACCAAAGGAATACCATATTTGTGCAAGATTTCCGAGGTTGCTTTGATATTGGCCATGGATACGGGTTGACCGCCACCCGAATTGTTGGTGATAGTGAGCATCCCCAGGGGAATATTTTCAGCACCGGCTTTTTGAATCAACGCTTCCAATCGCTTTAAATCAATGTTGCCCTTGAAAGGGAGGATCCGGGTGGGATCTTTAGCTTCCTTGATCACCAAATCGACGGCTTTACCGCCATTATACTCCACGTTGGCCCGGGTCGTATCAAAATGACTGTTGTTGGGGATAACATCACCTTTTTTTAGAATGGTGGAAAAGAGTAAATTTTCCGCTACGCGTCCCTGATGGGTTGGAATCACGTGGCTAAATCCGAAAATTTTTCGAACAGTGTCTTCAAAATGATAGTAGTTCCGGCTACCGGCGTAGGATTCATCACCCTGCATGATACCGGCCCATTGGTTGTCACTCATGGCGCTGGTGCCGCTGTCGGTTAGCAAATCGATGTAAATCTTATCCGCGGGCAAGTTAAAAACATTATACCCGGCGGATTTCATGAGTGATTGCCGCTCTTCCAGCGTGGTTCGAGTGATCTGTTCTATAACTTTGATCTTGAATGGTTCGGGTGGATATTTCGGCGACATATTAGCTCAACTCCTCTGTATGTGAATGCTGGCTCAAAGATAAATGTCAATGATATAAAAGACCATGACTGACATGCCCAATTGGTTATCGTTAGGCGGAGGAAATTGTTTGCTCCTTCCTCTTTCCGGTAATAGAATCCGCGATTGGAACTATCGGTGATATTACTCTTATAAAAGGAACAATTTTTTAAAACGATGAAAATGTTAAAGATTCACCAGATAACCCCTTTGATTTTGGGTTTACTGATTTACCGGGTACCGATCTGGGCCGCGACTTCCGGTTACCAGATTCTAACCTATCCTTTTAGTACGCGGGTTGCCGCCATGGGGGGCACTTTTGCCGCTGATGGAACGCAGAGATTTCAGGTTCTCACCAATCCGGCCTCGGTTGCGTTGAGCAATGGCATTCAGGGACAGGCGGGTACGGTGCGTCATTTGGCCGGGATTCAGGGCTTTGCACTGGGGGGTATGCTGCCGGTGGAGCAACACCGCTTTTTTGGCGAAGCCGCTTATTTCAACTATGGCACTTTCGATAAAACGGACGTTAATAACAATCACCTGGGAACCTTCGGCTTTGACGAACTCTATGCCGGGGGGGGGTATGCCACGGAACTCTTTCCCCATTTTGCATTTGGTGGCCGAACCGGGCTCTATCGGCAACAGGCGGATCACAAAATCGAACAGAAATGGATTTCGGCTCTGGGAGGCATGTATCACCGGCGGAATGATTCTCTGATTGTAGGTGCCGCAATCATGAATTTTGGTCAAAAATCCGGTGTGAATGAATTACCTACCATGATCGTTATCGGGACTTCGACCAAACTCCAATACCTGCCCGCCCGGATCAATATCGATGGACAGTACAATTTGCAGCAACAATGGAAGCTTGCCGCCGGGGCCGAATTTTTCGTCAATAACAATCTCACATTGCGCCTGGGCCTGAATTCCAATCGCTTCGACCTTCAGACCAATGTCCTTCGATCGGATTTCATTGCCGGCGCCACGGCCGGTATGGGCCTGCGGGTGAAAAATTTCCTGTTCGAATTGGCACTCCAGAGTTTTGGTGGCGCCGGAATTGTCCAGCAAATGTCCGCCGCTATCAGGCTTTGATTTGACTCCGGCGCAGGGTCTGGGGATTAGAATTCAAGTAAAATCCGTCCACCGGTGATTTTCGTGGCATCCGGGATTTTGTTGCAAAAGCTTGTGAAAGCATATAATTTCAACATCTTTAGCCAAATGAATATAATACCAAGGATGAACCCGGGGAGGTCATCGAGTTCGAAGGAGGGCGTTTATTAAATGAATCAGGTAGCCGTAGAGATTTTGGTCCGGGCCGCAATGATGATTTTGGAAATTGGGATGGTCCTGGGGTGTATTGTGGGGACTATATTGTTAGTGAAGCCGGAGTTGATCTCCCGCTGGAATGGCCCGATGAATAAATGGTATTCCACCCGCCGGGCTCTTCGGTTTCTCGAAGAGATCCATGATACCGATCCATGGTTTTTTAAAAACAACAAAATCTATGGTGGGTTCATGTTAGCGGTATCCGTGATTTTGCTCTATTTCATGCTTTATAGCAGCGCGCCACCCGGCAAATTTGACTCGTTTACCACACTTTTGAATCATGATCAATATTTAGCGCTCCGATTCACCTACTATGTATTGTTGGTAGCGGTCATTATCTCCATTCCACTTTGGCTCTTGCTGATTTTTTCACCCCAGTTCCTGGAACGATTCATGCCGGTGACCAATCAGTGGATCTCGACCCGCGCCATGCTTCGCAAAGTCGATATTGTCAGCAGCCGCTATGATGATTATGTCTTAAAGCACCCCAAAATATTTGGATCGCTTTTTATCGTATTAGGCCTCGGAGGCTTGTTAATCTTTAATTTATAGATTTCGGAATTTCGTTGATGTTACTAAAGAAAAGCCCCCTTGGAAACAGAGGGCTTTTTTAGTGAATGGGGTAAACTTAAATTCTTAGTTTACTCATAACGAAGTGATTCGATGGGGTCCAGCTTGGCGGCCTTGTAAGCGGGATAAATGCCAAAGGTGATGCCAACTCCCGAACAAACAAAAAGACCGATAAACACCCAATCGACGGGAATTTGCGGGTTTACATTTTTCATGAGCAGGGTAACGCCATTTCCGGCGGCGACCCCGAGGATAATGCCCAGTACGCCACCGATAAGGGATAAGAAGACGGCTTCCAGCAGAAATTGACCAAGAATATTGCCGCGGGTGGCGCCAATAGCTTTCCGAATGCCGATTTCCTTAATGCGCTCCGTAACGGAAACCAGCATGATGTTCATAATGCCAATTCCCGCCACTACCAATGCAATAATACTCACCCCGAAAGCGAATATCTTTACCCCCCCGGTAAAATTTGCAAAGGTCTGAATCAGGGCATCGTTGGAGGTCACTTCAAAATTGTTTTCATCACCCGGTTTAAGATTCCGCACCACGCGCATCTGTCCGGTGGCTTCTTCTTTCATATTGTCGAAATCATCGGCACTGGGAGCCTTAACCGATATTCCCAGGCTGGTCCAGCGGCTGGAGTAGTATTGGAGGTACGTGGTGATGGGGACCATGACGAAGTTGTCTTGGCTCTGACCAAAAATAGCACCGCGCTCTTCGGCCACGCCAATCACCTTGAACTTGATTCCGTCGATGGAAACATCTTTACCGAGGGGATCCGCATAAGGGAATAAAAGCTCCACCACATCCACGCCTAAAATCGCCACGCGGGTTTTATAATGAACATCTTCCGGGATAATATTCCGGCCGTCACCAATAGTAATATTAAAGGATTCGAGTCCGTACTCATCGGCGCCATCAACTTCAACATTGGGATTTGTCTTGTTTTTGCCAACCCGGATGGTTTTGCCGTTGCTCCCGTCCAAAACGCTCACGAATTCCGCATCCGGAAGTTTGGATCTTAATTCCAACGCTTGTTCATAGGTGATACTGGGG
>CAZIWX010000015.1:0-38256 GCA_964543125.1 uncultured Lentisphaeria bacterium
AGTTTTACAAATATTCTTAAAAAAATATATACATTTACTAAATTCAGTGAGAACTTTTACTTGTGTATAATCAAATATTTCACCATTATTTAATTTCATTTATATGTACTTCGCGCCGTGGTCAGCTGCGTTATGCCCAAGGGCGAGGAACGAGCGGCAGGGTATAGTGCCAAAAAGACAAACTCATTCGGTTTTTCCTGTCCTGTAAGCCGTTGGACAATAAATGGCTAAAAATCTTGCATCTCCAGGAGTTAAACCACTCTATCGCCGATGGGTGCCGTACTCGGCATGTTCCTCTGCCGCTTGAAGCGCTGCAGCAACATCCATAGGATAAATGCTAAGTATTCCCCGGATTAGCGGGGGCAACCTCGCTGCAAGGCGGTCTATATCTCCAAGCTCGCATTCCCAGACAACAATGACGTTCCAGCCTCTGCGGCGTAGTTCTTCTTGGTTAGCCTTGTCCCGCTCTATTGTTCGCCGGAACTTCGGTAGCCAATACTCCCGATGGCTTGCCGGAGTACTGGCGCGGGAACACCCCACGTGTCTGTGCCAGAAACAACCATTCACGAAAATGGTGGTTTTATGCTTCGGAAGAACAATGTCCGGTTTGCCCGGCAAATCCCCACGATGCAGGCGAAACCGGAACCCCAAACGGTGGAGGAGTGAGCGGACAGCTATCTCGGGAGCCGTGTTCTTCCCTCGGACACGACGCATAATTTCGCTTCGTTCTCTCGGGGAAAAGGTATCTATCAAGGTGTGTTACCCGACTTCAATCTTGAGGCTCGGATCCGTCTCGCACTGCTCAATGATCCGATTGTAGCAATCAATCAAGTCACGGATTGTCAGTGGCCGTTGTGACAGTTTGAAACTGCTCCATTCGAGAACATTAGTTGCGATAAATTGCTCAACTTCAAAAATATCGATTCGATCGGCCACGTCAGCGTTCTTCGCCAAGGCAACGGCCCCGCCTACTCCACTCTCAGTCGTGATTATAAGCGAGCGCAGATTCTCTTCCAGATTAGTGCAGCATTTCCTAATCAATGCTTCACTCGGAGCTGTTGTAACGTGGATGGCCGTGTCGCTTATGAGAAAATCCCCCTTCCGGGCTCCAGGCGAATCGGCAACAGCGAAACCGTTGTGCTTGACCTCAGCTTTGGGCAGAGCGAGCTCCAGCTTCGCGCCTACAAGATGCTGTATCACAGCGCCAGCAACCATCGTCCCGGGGCACTCCCGCTGTCTCGCGAATGCTGCTTCGATTAAGTCCGACACAATGCTCCGGAGTGATCTTGATGCATCGACTTTGAGCCTGAACGGTTGCGATGCAAAAAAATCCTGAATGCGTTCGACCCACCAACACTCTATTGCATTGAAGTCAAGCAACCCATTTTGCGCCAGCTCATTGAGAAAATCAACGTATGCTCGCATTCTGCTGATACTACCCCGGCTGGTGCGTCCACCCTCTTCAGCAAGGACACGTACAATGCCGTGATCAGCGAGGATCGCTTGGACTGCTGCTCTGCCAAGACCGGCGACTTGGCCGCCTTGAGGGGTGAGGAAATCGTCTGCAGAGTACGGCGGGGCTCCTTCGCTCGCTTTGTGGGTGAGCACCAGCATGACACAAAGCGGTCCTTTGCCCCGGATTGCACGCTGTACCGTAAACTTCTTGAGCTTCAGTTGGAGTCTATTCATAAGAACAACTTCACCCTTCGACGCATATTATGCAACAGTGGATTAAGATAGTGTTCAGCAATCCAGGCAATGACGGGAACACAGACGGCGTCCCCGAACCCGAATAACGCCTTGTTTAGAGTAACGTTGATTGTGAAGCCGTCTGCCCCCATCAGCCTGGCACACTCGCGAGGAGTGAGAAGTCGGACTCTAACCTGGCCGTGGCCGGCCTCGACTAAGATCTGACGACCACTTCCCCCGCGTGGAGTTCGCAAGCAACCCGCAACGCCGTCGGTTCGCAGCTCAGCCATGGAACGTCCTTTCCGAACACGGCGGAAAACTGTCCCGTAGGACCACCTGCTTGCTTCTATCATTTGCTTGAGTTGCTCCGCGTGCCTGTAACTCATCTGGCTGAGTAGGTAGTCCCGCCGCTCGTCACTCCACCAGAAAGACGAATCCTCCAGGAGGGGTTCTATGATTTCATCCAGGGAAAACGAACATACCGGGAGTGCGGGAAGATCGCGGATGTCCCAGACGATCTCCGGGTGCGAGAAAATGAAATCGACCAACGGCTTGGGACGGGCGTCACTTTCATAGAAAGCCAGCGTTTCGTGCATTTCCCAGGCTCCGTGGCCATCCTGCAGATGACCAACCACAAAGAGGCGGACCCGGCTCTGGGGTACAAACCGGACGGCGTCGATTATCAGCGGATCAACCGCATATCCGAGACGGTTGAGCGCCAAGAGAGCCGCTTGGAAGTCGCGGCCCCCATGCGACGTCAAAAAACCAGCGACATTCTCGAGCAGGACCAATGGCGGGCGCCTTTCCCCCATTTCGTCAAGTATACGGACAAACCCCCAGTATGCTGAAGATTGCTTGCCCTCGAGTCCCTTACGCCCACCAGCTAGGGATAGGTCATTGCATGGGAAGGAGGCAGTCGCCAAAGTGACGCTTGGAACATTGTCGGGCTTCAGTTCATGGATGTCTTCGATGCGGAAGTGAGAAGCAGCATCTGCGAACTGCGCTGCGTACATCTCGTACTTGTCCTCGGCGATGTCGTTCGCAAAGGCTATCCTCCACCCTTTTTGCTCTAAGCCCATCCGCATAAGGCCGATGCCGGCGAAAAATTCTGCGAAGCTGGGTGAGTCTAATACCTTTCTTGTCAAGGGCTGGCCTTCAATCGTGTACAATGTGCTGCTCATGTCCCTTCCGTCTTTAATAGGCGTCTCGATAATGGTTGTTTATTCATTCACCACTAAAATAAATTCCTTTCGCACAACAGCAATCTCTTCCTGGTCTGATGTTCCCTGCCGAACAACGGAAAAAGCGTATAAATCATGGTTGTCTCCACATCCTTGTGTCCCAATAATTCCTGAATTGTGCGAATATCGGTTCCGGCCTCCAACAATTACGAAGCAAAAGCATGGCGAAAAGTGTGACCCGTGGCTCGCTTTGTCAACTTGGCCTTGCTCACTGCGTCTGCGACTGTTTTCTGAATGATAGACTCCTGGGTAGGATGCCACTCTTCTTCACCGGTCTTCGTATTCTTCCACCGCTTTTCCCGCGGGAAATACCTATTGCCAACGCCATTCCTTGGGAGCGTTGAGGTACTTTCGGTCGAGCGCGTCCGGCAACGGAACACGCCCCCAGCCATCAACCGGCTGGTTTGACGGCCGCATAAGGCTCCTTTGACCTGCTCCATGAGCCCCGCTCCCCCCAGCTCCGCCAACTCACTCACAGTCACCACCGGCGGCCGGGTTCAGGTGGTAGCAAGGGGAGTTATGCCCGCCGCCCGGTACAGGCGGGCTGGACTTCAAACTGCTGGCGCGATTGTTGGCATGATAACGATTGGAAAGTAACGCCCTGTCATTTTACAGGCAAACGGTATTCGCGTTCATTTTTGCCGTTTAACATCGGTTGAGCTTTACCCGTCTCCGGCCGGAGGGCCAAATTTTAGCTTTACCCACCCGCGCCTGGCGGGGATATTTAGACGACCGTGAATCATTGCCGCACCATAACCGGAATCCGGATCTTAATCATCCTGACCGCCCTTTCGGCGCTGGGCCAGGTCGCTGACTATGACCGCCGGATCAAAGACAAGTCATCGGAACTGAAATCATTGCGCAGCGAGATCAATGGACTGGGTAAAGAGCTCTCGCGCACCCGCCGGTCCGAGCAAGACGCCATTTCTCTGCTCAACAAAATGGATCAACAGATCAGTTTGATCAAGCAGCTCCGGGCGGAGTTGCGCCAGGAGCGTGAACTTAAGGAAGCTCAGATCAGCCTGTTGCAAGCGACCGTGGAAGCCAACCAGGATAAAATTGCCTCACTCCGGCAACGCTACGCGCGCCGGGTGTCTCAAATTTATAAATCCGGTACCCAGGAAGACTGGCAACTCATTTTTAGCGCGGATGGACTTCAACAGGCGTTTCAGCGCCTGTATTACCTGAAAGCTATTCACCAGGCGGAAGCTCATCTGTTGGTGGAAATCCGCCAAACCCTGCGGGATACGGATGCCGCCAAAGCCAAGCTGGAATTACGTTTGTCGCAGGTCGCCGCTAATCTGAAAGAAGAAGCCGCAACTGAAAATGAACTTAAAAGCCGGCAAAACCAAAAATCGTCGGAACTGGGCAAGATCCGGCGCAACAAATCCGGTTTACAACAGGAATTAAAGCAAAAACGAAGTGCCGCCAGGGAATTGGAAGGTATCATTGCCAGGCTTGAAAAAGAAAAACAGATCCGTCTGGCGGAACTGGCCCGGCGGCGGGGCACCACCAAACGGCAGGCAGCCACTAAATTTTCATCCATGAAAGGCCATCTCCCCTGGCCGGCCACCGGCAAGATCACTGCTAAGTTCGGACTACAGCGCAACACCCGGCTCAAAACCGTGACCGATAATCCCGGTATCGATATTGCCGCTCAAAAAGGTGCGCCGGTGAAGGTCGTGCTGGACGGTATTGTCGTATCCATCACCTGGATTCCGGGATTCGGAAACACGCTGATTGTGGATCATGGCGGTGGTTTTTATTCGGTTTATGCGCATGTGGAGGATGTGAAAATTAATGTGAACGACTATGTGGTGGGGGGCGAAGCGATTGCGGCCGTGGGAAATTCCGGATCTTTTGACGGCTATAAACTCCATTTTGAAATTTGGGCTGAAAACAATAAACTGAACCCCTTGCAATGGCTGAAGCGTTGATGAATATTCAAACATGAACCTGTTTCCCATTATCGGACAAGCTAAGTTTATCGAACGGTTGGGCGAGTTGGCCCGGTCCGGTCATGTGGGTCACGCCCATTTATTCACCGGCCCGGTGGGGGTGGGAAAAGACGCCCTGGCTTTCCACTTCGCCGCCCTGTTGAATTGCACCAATTCCGGTGAAAAGCCCTGCGGCGTCTGCCCGGCCTGCCGGCAATTCCGGCGCCTGGAACACCCGGCGCTACACTTGGTTGTTGCCCTGCCCAATAAAAGCCGGCAATCAAGCGATCCCGATCCCTACAAAGGTTTTTCCGAGAGCGATATGGAACTGGTGCGGGAAACCATCGCCGCCAAAGCGAAAAATCCCTATCGCCCGCTTCAACTCCCCGGCGCCAACAATATCCGGATTTCCAGCATCCGAAAATTGCGCCAGGACATTTACCTGCGAATGAATCCGGGCATGACCAAGATCGTGATCATCCTGGAAGCCCATCGAATGAACGGCGAATCGTTCAACGCCCTGCTAAAAATTCTCGAAGAGCCACCCGCTAATACTGTTTTCATCCTCACTACCGCCTTTCCGGATCGAATTCCGGAAACCATCATCTCCCGGTGTCAGTATTATCGAATCCCCCCGGTGTTGCCCGAAGATCTTACCGCCCATCTGGTCCGGCGCTTTGAAACACCGCCGGATGAAGCCGCCGTGATTGCAAGTTTGGCTCAGGGTGATGTTCAGAGCGCGGAATACTATGCCTCCGACCATCAGCGCCGATGGTTGGATATTTTGCGGCGGATGGTGCGGACTCTGCTTTCCCGCCGGACAAGCGAATTGCAGTTGCTGGTGAAACATTTATCCGATAAAAAACGCCTTCCGGTGGAAGAACTGCAACAAATCCTGTCGGTGTTGATTTTGTTTTTACGGGATACGGCCGTTACACCCGGTTTGCGTCAGGCAATCTGGCGTGAAGAACTGGAGGCGTTGTTGGCCTGGGCGCCAACCTTCGAGGCCCGAACGGCGGTGGCGTTGGTTGATCAATGCAAGGACGCGTTGGCGCGGAAAGTGTATTTTCCCCTTGCATTAACGCATTTATTTCTTGAACTACAAAGCCTGGTGCAGGGAACGCAAAAAGAATATCAGGTGTAACTCGGAACCAATCGCTTAACATCAATTTTCAATGCAACTAACTTCGCGGACATTTTCCCGGGAAACTCACCCCATGCCTATAAATGATTTATTTGTGAGAGTCGAATTCAAGGGCAACCGCCGTGAGATTTTCCTTAATTCCGAACAATCCGAGTTCCAGCCCGGTGATTATGTTTTGGTTGAAACGGACAGCGGGGTTGATCTGGGCGCGGTTCGGACCCGGGGTTGCGGCAATGGCGATTGTCCCAACAAACCCGGCGCCCTGACTGAAGCGCCCTCTCCCGGCCCGGCCTTTCAACCACGCCAAGCAAGCGGAAATGGCCCGGCTCGTAACCACCATGGGTCCAAGACGGAACCGAACGGATCGCCTGGCAATGGATATGTGAACCCCGATGCCGGCGGACAAACCACCGAAAAAACCGTAAAACGCATTCTCCGGCCCGCTTCCCACGCGGAAATCAACCGCTTAATGGAAAATCGTAAAGCCGAGGATCAGGCCTGGGGACAATGTCTGCGATTCGTGGAACAGCACCAACTGGTTTTGAAATTGGTGGATGTGGAATACCAATTCGACCGAAAAAAAATTACCTTCTATTACACCGCCGATGAACGTGTGGATTTTCGTCAGTTGGTGAAAGATTTGGCCGGAGTCTTTCGGACCCGCATTGAAATGCGTCAAATTGGCGCCCGGGACCAGGCGCGGCGGGTTGGCGGTGTGGGCTCCTGTGGTCAGGAGTTGTGCTGCACCCGTTTCCTGGAGGGATTTGTACCCATCAATACTCAATATGCCAAGGATCAGAACCTACCCATCAATCCCTCCAAGCTGGGTGGCGCCTGTGGCAAATTGAAATGCTGCTTGCGCTATGAGTGGGATTTCTATTTCGAATCGATCAAGGATTTCCCCACCGTGGGAATCCCCGTGGAACTACCCAACGGCGTTGCCACCATCATCGGCAATGATATTTTAAGCCGCCGGGTGAACCTGGTATTGGAAAATGGTACGATGGAAACACTGGAACTGAACCGAGTTAAAAAAATTCTGATTGAAATGGCGGAAGATTCCCGGAGGAAACAGCATTGAGTTCCCAGCCCCGATTTTATGTTACCACACCCATCTATTATGTCAACGATGAACCTCATATTGGTCACGCCTACACCACCATTTTGGCTGATGTTCTAGCCCGCTACCACCGGGATCGTGGCGTTGCCACTTTTTTCCTGACCGGTACGGATGAACACGGACAAAAGGTGCAGCAAGCTGCTGAAAAGCGGGGCGTGGATCCCAAACAGCACTGCGACGAGGTTGTGGTTAGGTTCCAGGATCAATGGAAAAAGCTCAATATCTCCAACGATTATTTTATCCGCACCACCGATGAAAACCATATCGAGGTCGTCACCGCGTTGCTGCAAAAGCTGTGGGACAAGGGTTTTATCTATCGCGATACTTACGAAGGCTGGTACTCGGTGGCCGAAGAGCGCTTTCTCACCGACAAGGAACACGAAGACGGTGAATGGCGTGAAGTAAAACGCCTCTCGGAAACCAATTACTTTTTCAGGATGTCTGAATTTCAAACCCGTTTGATTCATTACATTCAGGACCATCCGAAATTCATTCAGCCTGATTTTCGCCGCAACGAGGTGCTGGGATTTCTGAAGCAACCCCTGGGCGACTTGTGTATTTCCCGGCCCAAATCGCGTCTGAGCTGGGGCATTGATCTGCCCTTTGACACGGATTACGTTACCTATGTCTGGTTCGACGCCCTCACCAATTACATCACCGCGGTGGGATACCCCCATGATCCGGACCGCTTTAAAAAATGGTGGCCGGTGGATTACCATCTCATTGGCAAAGACATTCTTACCACCCATGCCGTCTATTGGCCCACTATGCTCATGGCGGCGGAAATACCGCTGCCTAAAACTATTTTTGCCCACGGCTGGTGGTTGATTGGAAAAACGAAAATGTCCAAGTCGCTGGGGAATGTGGTTCGGCCCCTGGACCTGGCCGATAAATACGGCACCGATGCCCTGCGCTATTTCCTCATGCGGGAAATGTCACCCGGTCAGGATGCCAGTTTTACCGAAGCGTTTTTTATCACCCGCTACAATTCCGATCTGGCTAACGATCTGGGCAACCTGGTAAACCGTGTGACCAAGCTGGTCAGCCGGTTTTTCCATGGCCAATTGCCGGGCAATGCCGATCCCAAACCGGAAGACGCGGATATTACCGAACAGGCCGTCAATCTGAAAAGCGCGGTCGACAAGGATGTGGATGCCTTAAAAATCAATACCGCCATTGAAAAAGTTTTGGAAATGTTGCGGGAAATTAACCGCTATATGGATAATCAGGCCCCCTGGAGAGTAGTGAAAACCGATGCCGGCCGGGCCGGGGCGGTTTTGTACACGGTCAGCGAGGCGCTGCGCCTGGCCGCCACGGCGCTGCACCCGGTCATGCCCACCAAGATTTCAGAGCTTTTCGCGGTTTTCGGGATTGCCTCTGATGCCAATATAAGCCAGGCTGAATGGCTGAACTGGGGCTATCTCGAACCCGGCTCCAAACTGGCGCCGGTAAAAGGTCTCTTTCCCCGGATTGACACGCAAGCGCAAGCGCCGGCAATGACCACCAAATCGCAAACAAAGCTGACTTCCGAAAAGCCGGAAATTGAAATGACTGACTTTGAAAAACTGGATCTGCGGGTAGTGAAAATCATTGCCGCCGAGAAACATCCCAACGCCGACCGGCTACTCAAACTCCAGGTGGAGCTGGACGGCGAAGCGCGGCAGGTGATTGCCGGCCTTGCGAATCATTTTGATCCGGCCGAGCTGGTGGGAAAGCAGATTACCATCATCGCCAATCTCAAGCCGGTTAAAATCCGCGGTGAACTATCCCGGGGAATGATTTTAGCGGCGGATGACGGTAACACCATCGCACCCTTAATTCCCATCCGGCCAGTGGTTCCCGGATCAAAAGTACGCTGACCGGATGCTACACGGATGCCGGGCTGGAAATCATTCCCCGCCTGACTCGTAGATTGATGCAGTTCAATCGTATGGCTCCGCGTCTTGGCCACAATGACCGTTTTCGGCGCGACGGCCCCAAGCGCTAAAAAATATCCGGCCCGGAATGACTGTGTTGTATGTCCCTTTTTATCGATACCCATTGCCACATTAATCTGGATACCTTTCGAGGCCGAATCGATGAAGTCCTGGAAGATGCCGCCGCGGTAGGCGTAGACCGGGTGGTATGCATCGGGATTGATATTCCCACCTCTGAACGGGCACTGGAATTGGCAAATAAATATCCCAATGTATACGCCTCCGCCGGTATTCATCCCAATGACTGCGCTAAACTGGAAATCCCGGGCAATTGGCGGAAGATCATCAGTGATATGCTGGAGCAGCCCAAGGTTGTGGCGGTTGGGGAAACCGGTCTGGACTACTTTTGGGATGACGCGCCCCCGGAACAACAAAAACAATTCCTGCTAGAGCATCTGGACTTGGCTAAGGAGCATGACCTGCCGGTGATAGTGCATAATCGTGGTTCAACCGCGGATATCCTGACCTTGCTTACCCGGCATTCCAATCAAAAGGGGGTCTTGCACTGTTGGTCCGGCTCCTGGCAGGCTGCCGAACCCTTGTTGGAAAAAGGGTACCATTTATCTTTTACCGGAACGGTAACTTTTAAAAAAAACCGGTTGGTTCAGGAGGTTGCTCAACACATGCCGTTGGAGCGTTTGATGCTGGAAACGGATTCGCCGTTTCTAACGCCGGTTCCTTTTCGGGGCGTCAAACCCAACGAACCCAAATACATCCCGGACATTGCCGGATTTATTGCCCGGCTGCGTGGCATTTCAAGGGATGAACTGGCTGACGCGACCACACGATCCGCGGAAGTACTATTCAGCTTATGAGCCGGACATTACCCCGCCCACGGAAAAAATGGGGTCAGAATTTCATTGTGGATCCGCCGATCCGGGAAAAAATAATCCGCGCCTTTCAGCCCGAACCAACCGATTTCGTGGTTGAAGTCGGTCCCGGGACGGCGGCCTTAACCAAATTAATTATTCCGAAAGTCGCCGGGTTGCATGCCGTCGAACTGGATCCGCGCATGGCCCAATATCTGGACCCCTTAACCGTGGAATATCCGGCCTTTTCCTGGGAGCAGGCGGATTTTTTAACCTGGCAGCCAACGAATATACCGGCGCCGTTTCGCCTGTTTGGAAATTTGCCCTACTACATTAGTTCACCGTTGATCCTCAAGACCTTTGAGTTACGCCGGCACCTCATCGATGCTCATTTCCTGCTCCAAAAAGAGATGGCACGGCGTCTCGCCGCCGAAGTCGGAACCAAAGCCTACGGTATTTTGACCGTCTTTGCTAAACTTTTCGGAGACGTCCGGTATCAGTTTGATATCTCACACCATGTTTTTTATCCCAAACCCGAAGTGGACTCCGGTTTCATCCGGATCAGTTTTCCCGAGCGCCGGAATCTAACCGGGGCTCTGGAGACAATGCTGCGGCAGGTCGTTCGGACTGCCTTTCAGCAACGGCGTAAAACTTTGGAAAACAGCATCAAATCCATCCGGCCCCGGGGGTTTAAGCTGTCTGAAGTTCTGAATCCTAAGCTGCGGGCTGATGCAATCGAGCCTCAACAGTATTTGGACTTGGCCAAAGCCATTCTGGACCATAACCAGGCCCCTGAATCTACGGATGAGTCTGGATTGAGTAAAATTTGAAATAATTTTACGGTTCACTGTAACAAAATGCCGCCCCGGCAGTCTAATTCTATGTGGCTTTGACACTGACACCGCGGCTGGATAACAATTTCACTTCTGATCATTACCGGAACTTTGGTGCCCTGCAATTCATAAAGATGTTACTTGACAGCGCTTTAGGCGCCGAATACGTTATCCGGCTTTTTAGAAATTGACGAATCATTGGCTTAAAATAGCAGCTAATCAGGCGTCTCTCAGGAAGGGAAAGCAAGCAGCGTATGGCGAAAAAGGTTAAACGGATCGGCGGTGACGCCAACCGCAGCCTCAGTAAATATCTGGAGGAGATCGGACAATACGAACCTCTGGCGCCCAAGAATGAGATCGCTCTGGCCCAGCGCGTGAAACAAGGCGATCGGATCGCCCTGAAAAAACTTACCGAAGCCAACCTGCGTTTTGTTGTATCGGTCGCCAAGGATTACCAGGGTCAGGGTTTGCCATTGACAGACTTGATCAACGAAGGAAATCTGGGACTGATCAAAGCCGCGGAGCGCTTTGACGAAACCCGTGGTTTCAAGTTCATCTCTTATGCGGTCTGGTGGATTCGCCAATCGATTCTGCAAGCTTTGGCCGAGCATTCCCGGATTGTGCGGCTACCGCTGAATCGAGTTGGAACAATCAGTAAAATTTCCAAGAAATCCGATGAGCTGGAACAGCGTCTGGAGCGCACCCCATCGGAAAAAGAAATCGCGGTTGAACTGGATATGGAACCCGAAGAAGTTGCGGATGCCATCCGTATTTCCAAACGCCATCATTCCCTGGACGCACCTTTTCATGAAGAAGAGAAGAACTCACTCATGGATGTCATCGAGGATTCGGATCAGGAAACCCCTGACGCCGACTTGATGAATCAATCACTCCAAAAAGAAATTCGTGACGCCCTGGACACTCTGAAACCCCGGGAACGCGAAGTCATTAAAATGTACTTCGGCATCGATCGTGAATATCCCCTCACCTTGAATGAAATTGGCGAGGTGTTTAGTTTGACCCGTGAGCGGGTTCGCCAAATTAAAGAAAAAGCGATACGGCGGCTGCAACACAAGTCGCGTAGTAAAAAACTGCAAGTCTATTTAGGCTGAAACATTAATGGAGGTGATTGCCTGATATGCCAATCATGGTAACAGTGAAACGCGATGAGCCCTTTGAAAAAGCCCTGCGACGTTTCAAAAAGAAATACGAGAAAGCCGGTATTCTCAAAGACATCAAAAAAGGCTCTTTTTATCTGAAACCCTCGGAAGACCGGCGTTTACGGCGGGCCAAGGCTCAAAAACGCGCGCGGCGGAATGTTGTTAAATTCGGCACTAGCCATTAATCCGTCTCTGTCCAGGTTTTGACCGCCGCGGTGGTCAAATTTATAAAATCGATTTCGTTGAAAGCCGGTCGTTGGCGGCTTTCTTTTTTTAGCCGCCGGTATTTCCGGAAGATGTCCCGAAACTTTCCCCGGAATTATCGCCTAAATTCCAACTGGCTCAATCATGGGAGGTTACTGTGATCCTAAAACGCTTCTCCTTTGCACTATTTTTGGCGATCGTTCCTACTCTGCTGTTGGCGGAGTTGAATGTCCAGGAATTTACCCTGCCCGGTAATGGAATGAAGGTCCTCATTGTCGAGCGCCACAATGCACCGGTGGTTTCTACCCGAATTTGGTTCAATGTGGGTTCGGTTGATGAACCTCGCGGATCCACCGGAATGGCCCACTTGCTGGAACACATGCTCTTTAAAGGCACTCGAACCCTGGGTGTGACGGATTATTCCAAAGAAAAAGTGTATTTAGCACGGGAAGATTCCATCTGGGCTTTGATCGATATTGAAAAAGCAAAAGCCAGCCCCGCTGAAGCGGTAGTGGACACGCTCAAGGCGCACTATGAGCAAATCCTGGGGCGGCATAAAAAACTGATCATTAAAAACGAACTCTGGGATACCTATTTGAATAATGGTGGTACGGGATTGAACGCCAGCACCAGTGAGGATTGGACCCAGTTTCAGGTACAATTACCCTCCAACCGCATGGAGTTGTGGGCCTCCATTGAATCCGATCGAATGCAGCATCCGGTCTTCCGGGAATACTATTCGGAACGCGATGTAGTCAAGGAAGAGCGGCGTCGCTCCTACGAAACCCAACCCTTTGGTCTCATGTATTTGGGGCTTTATGACAAGGCTTACACCGTATTTCCCTATAAAATCCTGACCATTGGATTGATGGAAGACCTGTTCAAGCTGAAGCGGTCCACATTATCCGCTTTCTTCTATCACTATTATGCCCCCAACCGGGCCACCGCGGTAATTGTAGGTGATGTCTATCCAAATCAGGTGATGCCGTTGATCAAACGTTACTTCGGATCGATCCCCCGGCAGCCGGACCCGCCGGCCGTCAAAGCTATCGAGCCGCCTCAAACGGAACTGCGCAAAACCACGGTTGTGTTTGATTCCAAGCCGGCGATCATGATGGCCTGGCATATGGGTGATATCAATGATGCGGATAATGCCGCCCTAAACGTCCTGTCCGATATTCTGGCCAAAGGACGCACCTCGCGATTACACAAAACCATCATTGAAGAGCAACAGCTCGCTTCCAGTATTTGGTGCAGTCCGGATCCGGGTAAATATCCCGGACTATTCGTCCTTTCCGGTACGACTCAGGGAGATCATACCGATGCCGAGCTGGAAACCGCTGCGTTGGATATCATTAAAGACATCCAGGTCAACGGCATCAAACCCGGTGAACTGAAACGGGTGAAAAAACAAACCCGGATGGATTATCTCTCCGGACTTCGGACAAATTCCGGGCTGAGTTTCCAGTTAGGATACTATGCCACCGTTGGCGGGGACTGGAAAATGGCCGAAGAATTTCCTAAACAAATCGAAGCCGTGGCCGCTGCCGATGTCCAAAGGGTGGCTAAGAAATATCTCGTGGACACCAACCGGACGGTAGTCTATTTGGTTCCCCCAACGGATCAGGCCAATGCCGGGGAGGTGAAATAATGATTGCTCGTTTTAAAACATGGCGCCGGTCCATGACCGGCCTGATGGCGGCCGCCTTACTGTTGACCGGCTGCAATTTGATTCCCTTGCCTAACGCCGGACCCAAATCAACCGCTCTCAGAAAAGATCCGCGGACGCTGACCTTCACGCCGGTGAAAGCCACCCTGCCTGAGATTCAGGAATTCACAACCGGGAATGGCATTCAGGTGATCTTTATCGAAAACCATGAACTGCCGTTGATCTCGGTCCGGGCTCAACTGGCCGGCGGCTCCGTGTATACGGTTGCTAAACAGGCCGGTTTGGTCAATCTGTTTGCGGATGTCCTGCGCACCGGCGGCGCCGGTAACCGCTCGGGTGACGACCTAAACAACTTCCTGGAATCCCGGGCGGCTAGCGTGGAAACCTGGGGAAGTCAATTATCCACCGGCGTCAATCTGCGTTGTTTAGCGGAAGACTTCCCGGATGTTCTTCAGGTGCTGGGTGATATTTTCACCGCTCCCAGGTTCGCCCCGGACAAACTTGAACTGGCCCGCAATCTGCGCCTGGATCAGGTTCGGCGGGAAAACGACAATCCCCATATCATCATCAATCGGGAATTCAAACGCGCCCTTTACCCGGATAATATTCTGGGTGTCCGGCCGGATGCAGCCAGTTATAACAGCCTCACCCGCTCTGATCTGATGGCCTTCTGGAAAAAATATTACCATCCCAACAACGTGATCATGGCCGTTACCGGAGATATCACCCGTTCTGATCTGAACCGGGCCCTGACCCGGGTATTCGGGAAGTGGACTCAAGCCACTCTTGATGTACCACCGGTTCCGAAAGTCGCCGACAATCCCCGGTATCAGGTCATCCTGGTGAAAAAAGATCTGGTCCAGTCCAGCATCCGGGTGGGCAATTTAAGTCCGCTTTCAGATACAGATCCGGACCGGTTTGCCGTGTCGGTAATGAACTATGTATTGGGCGCCGGGGGATTCAAATCACGCCTCGTGGAAAAAATTCGATCAGATGAAGGGTTGGCCTATAGCGTGTGGAGTGGATTTAGTCCGGGGTGGAAGTTTCCCGGCGTTTTCCAGGCCGGCACCGAAACCAAGGCGGCTACAACCCACCGGGCGCTGGAAATTATGGTGCGGGAAATCAAGCGCATGCGTGACTCCGGAGTTACACCGGACGAGTTTGATCACGCCAAAACCGCCATCATTAATCGGGATGTTTTTAAATATGATGAACCTTCAAAGATTGTTAACCAGTTGTTAACCCTGAAGTTTGAGGGCAAGCCGCAAACCTACCTCACCGATGCCGTGAAGGGTTATCAGAGTCTCACCTTAGAGCAGGTCAATGCGGCGGCAAAAAAATATCTCCAACCGGAAAAGATGATCCTTATGGTGGTGGGAAATCCGGATCTGTTTGAAAAACCACTGGACGATTTTGGCTCCGTGACGGTGATTGATCTGAAGCAAGAATCTTAAGTCGAAATCACTGCTGATTTCTTTAAAAGCCTCGCTTTTCAGCGAGGCTTTTTTATACCTCGGTGATACCCGGCGAATCCCATTGGTAATTTGGTTCCACACATTATGTTTTTCCCATGCCAAATGCCGCCCCCTCGCCCCGCAATTATTATAGGTTATTTATTTGGCAGGCCCTGCTGTTGGCGCTGGTTTCAGCCTTTTTCGAGATCAACACGGTGCTGCCGGCGCTGATAATCCGGACCGGCGGGACACCACTTCAGTTAGGAATTTTAGTGATGATCATGTTGGGTTTCCCCAGGCTGGCCCAAATTTATTCGGCGCCTAAAATCACCCGCAGGTCTATGAAAAAACCGGTGTTTTTACTGGGGTCCTTCCTCCGGGTGCTGTCCCTGCTGGGAATTGCCGGAGCCCTCCACCAGCTTACCACCGCTCCGGCAACCGGCATCCTAATCACGACGTTGTTCGCCGGCATGATCCTCTTTACAATGGGTGGCGCCCTATCAGGCGTGGCTTATATGGAAATTCTCGGTAAATCACTCCCGGAAGTTGAGCGCGGCCGATTTCTGGGAGTGCGACGTTTGTTTAACGGCGGCGGCATTTTATTGTCAGCCGGTCTGGCTTGGTTTCTAATCGCCAGCAGGGATTTTCCCCGAAATTTCGAAGTGCTCTTTAGCGTCGGTTCAGGTCTGCTGCTCCTGGCAGCGGCCGGTTTTTGGTTCATGCCCGAACACCCAACTCAGACGACTTTCTCCACAGGCAATACTGTAACTGTTTTTAAATTTATTCCCCGGGCGTTGAAAGCCGAGGCCGGGTTGCGCCGGCTGAGTGTCATCACCGTTGTGACCGGGCTGGGAGTTGCGTTTATCCCGTTTATCATTTTTTTGGCCCAGACGCGGACGCCTTTAAGCGGCGCCAGGGTAGGCGGTTATCTCATTATATTGGTTGTGGGAATGTTGCTGGGAAACGCAGGCTGGGTACACATCATTCGCCGGGGTGGATCGAATTGGGGTTTGGGTGGTATGGTAATTTTAGGGATTTTCCTGCCGCTCCTGGCACTGAGCGTTACAACGCGGGAATCCGGAAATTGGTTTTTGCCCGTTTTCTTGGGCGCCGGTGTGTTTTTAGGGGCGCGTAAAATCTCCCTCGACAGCATAATCCGGAGTATTTCCACCAGCGAAACCCGCACTTTGGTCCGGGGTATCCACACTGTATTCACTTTGTGCGTGGCGCCTATCCCGGTAGTTATAGGTCTGGCGATTATGCTTTCGGGGTACACTTTGGTTTTTATCGTGGTTAGTATCGGTATGGTCCCGGCTTTGCTGGCGATCCAAAAGCCGTACTCGCCGCGGGATCCGGTGAAATGATTCAGAAAACGGAGGCAATTGTCCTCAAGGTGATCAACCACGGCGATTCCAGTAAGATCGCCACGCTTTATTCCCGCTCTTTTGGTAGGTTAAAGGTTATTGCCAAGGGAGTTCGAAATCCCAAAAGCCGATTTATGGGATTATTTCAGCCCACTCACCATCTACGAATTGTATTTTATGAAAAGTCTCATTCCGAACTCCAGTTATTTTCATCCGGAGAGGTGGTTCGATCCTATTACACGTTGTTGCAGGATTTTGATCGTTTGGCCTTTGCTCAACTGGCAATGGATGTATTAGAACGAGCGATTGTGAGTGTGGAACCCCATCCGGTGCTGTATGAACTAGCCTGCAAAACACTCGGAAATTTCGATAATGCAACGATTCAACCCATTAAAACCTATTGGTACTTCCACCTGCGCACCCTAGGTGAGTTGGGCTTTCGCCCGGCTGTGAATAACTGCCGGATATGCAGTAAAAGCCTGGAGGGTACACCGGCTGCGTTTGATCGTCAACAAGCCATCCTCATGTGTGAGTCTTGCTCGCTCCGGCACGCCGGGGGGATAGTTTTACCGCTGGAAGCCATGAAAGTGTTACAGGTAATCGATCGGGAAGATTGGGACACCCTAACCAACCTGACCGTGTCTCGGGGGGCCCGGCGGGCATTATGGAAATTTATTTGGCTACACGCAAAAACGCATCTCGAACCCCTGCGGCGTATAAAATCCCTGACGGTTTTGGAACAACTATATCATCAAACCGAATAAGCATTGAATTGGAATTCCCGAAAAATGTATAAAGATTTGTCATATCTTCCGGCTTTTAAACGATAAATAAGGTTATTATAATTGACACATGCAACAATGGCAGCATCCAAATAATTCCAGCTTCAGTATCGGTCCCCGCCGCTTAACACCGGCAATAAAAAATATCATTATCGCCAATGTAGCTGTTTTCCTGCTCATGCAGATGACCGGCCGCGGCCTTGGAAAATTCATTCACCTGTTTGGCCTCAATCCGGAATTGGTTTTTACTCGCTTCATGATCTGGCAGCCGGTGACCTACATGTTTCTCCACGGCGGTTTCATGCACATTTTCCTGAACATGCTCATGCTGTGGTTGTTTGGCACCGAATTGGAAATGCTTTGGGGTGAACGGAAGTTTTACCGCTTTTATTTTATCACCGGCATCGGATCGGGCGTGTTTTCGGTAGTCCCCTATGTCATTGGCGTATTCACTCAGGGCAGCTCGTTTTCGCCGGTAATAATCGGCGCCAGCGGCGCCATTTACGGTGTTTTGTTGGCCTTTGCACTTACCTGGCCCAACCGTACGGTATATCTCTATTTTATTATGCCGGTAAAGGTGAAACATCTCATGCTATTCATGGGTCTGATTACCTTTTTTTCCATTGGCAGCCAGGATGGTGTCAGTCACATCACCCACTTGGGAGGACTCCTTATCGCGTGGCTGTATTTGCGTTATCGTGGGAATTACCGGGGATTTGACCTGCATTTCGACTGGCGGCATTGGTTAAACAAACTGAAGCAAATTCGGTTTGTGAATGACAAACAGACCCGGTCCAAGGTGCAACGGAACCGCAAGCAGCAAAATGGAGATGAGTGGAAGCGGGTGGATCATTATCCCGACGATGACCGGGTGGAGTTGGACCGGCTCCTGGATAAAATTAACCGAATCGGATATGAGCATCTCACCGAATCGGAAAAGAAACGGCTATACGAGCTATCACAAAATATTGCCCGCCAGCAGCCCAATTAAAAAGGCGTTATTTCAGTCCGGGCTGGACGAGGTGAGGTTTAACACGGAACAAGGTGGCGGCGCCCTGATTAAATGATGAATCGATTGCCCAATGTCTGACCCCTCAACCATTCAAAGCACTCAGCGTGAAATCTATTTTTCCGATCATTTTGAGGAAGATGTGCGCCACTGTTTCAGTTCAATTCTGGCGGAAACCAGGATGAACCGGAATGATAACCGGGAGTTGATGTTTGCATTACAGGAAGTTGCATTAAATGCCTGGGAGCACAGTAAATCCCGTGATAATAAGATTACCCTGAATTTCACGCTTAGCAATAATGAGATACGGGTCGCGGTGCGGGATCGGGGCCGCGGATTGAAAAACCAAAAGCCGAAAGAAAATACCAGTCCATATCGCGGGAGCGGCCTGAAGATTGTTCGGGCTTTAAGTGATAAATTGATAATAAAAGAGCAAAACCCGGGACTTACCGTCCTGATAACCAAGAAACTTAGGGGGCCTAAAATTGGTGGATTTTCCTTATAGCCTGGTAAAACTGGAACACACGGTCATACTGCGAATCTCCGGATATCTCAACCGTCTGGGGGTTAAACAACTGCGCGACGTATTGCTTGAAAATTATGCCGAACCGTCCATCCCGGTGATCATTAATTTTTCCAATGGTGAGCCCAGCAGTCTGCTGGTGGCCATATTCTTCGAAATCCTGGATCTTTGTGGAAAAGATCCGCACAAGATTTCATTCTGCAATGTAGATCAGCCAACCCGTAATGCTTTGGGGGCCACCGGGATTTTAGCTTTTTGCCAAATCTATGCTTCCGAAAACGAGGCCCGGGAGATGTTAAAATGAGTATTGACCCCCGTGTCATACTGGTTTATCGCAGCCTGGAGGAATTGTCCGACCTGGAGCTGAAAGCCAACTCTTACTCGGAGGCTTTCGAGACGATTTTGCAGGTGTTTTTAGGCGTGTTGGGCGTGAATCAGGGCGGACTTTTAGTGCGCCAGTTTCAAAATCCGCGAATGTGCGAAGTTGTGTATAAGCGTGGCCTAAACCTACCGGCGGAATTGAAAATTCCCGCTAATGGTCTGAATGCTAAAATCGAGGAAAGACTACACCAGGTGGGCGTCGGTTTTGTTCAGGCCCTTCATTTCCGGGGTCAACCGGTCGGGGTTGTTTTGTTAGGCGAAAAGATGAGTGGAGAATCCTACACCCTGGAAGACCGCCAGTTGATCCAACCGGTTGCTAATCTGGTGGGGATGGTTTTGGCAAATTTCCTTGAATATTATGCCAGTCTTTCCGAAAGTGAGAGCTTAAAGGTTGAAAATCGTCATTTACGTACTTTGTTGGAAACCCGCTTTTCCATAAAGGATGTGGTTGGCATTTCCCAAAAATTCCAGAAAATAATCCGCAAGGCTGAAGTTTTTTCACGGGAAAAATATCCCTGTCTGTTAGTCGGAGAATATGGCACCGGCAAAGAATTTTTAGCCCGCTTTATCCACCAAAGCGGCAATCGGTCGGCGGGAGCGGTCTTTGTTTACGACCATGATACAATTCCCTCCAACCTAATGCTGCGGCATGCACCCGGTGAGCTTATGGCGGCCGAGAAGGAGCGCTTGGCACGGATGCGGGGGGGTACGATTGTTTTATTGGGAATCGAAAACTTTGATGCCGGGCAGCAAGAAATCCTGGTCCGATTCTCAGACCCTGAAGAGGTGGCGCATCTCGCGGAACTCCTGGATGTACGCCTTATTTTGACTTCGCACTGGCCCCTGCCAAAGCTGATCTCCACGAACCGGCTGAACCGAAAATTATACGACCTGGTGAAGGATCATACGGTTGAACTGGTCCCCCTGGCGGAACGCCGGGAGGATATTCCTATATTGGCGCATTCAGCCCTGGAAACCCTGGCGGTCGAGTACCAACGCCCTGACCTGACCTTTTCACCGGCCGCTCTGAGATACCTGGTTGGCCGGGATTATTCCCGGAATATCCGGGAGTTGGAGCAACTCATTGAGCAGTCCGTGGTCAGCCTGCCGCTGGGACAAAGCACCATTACCCTGGATACCTTGCAGGGGCCGGATTTTACAAAAGAACAGGCCCGGATTCCCACTCCGATTACTTTCAACGACTTGGAAGAGATCAAGGGACAGATGGTTCATCGCGCGTTAAAGCTAAACAATTGGAAAAAAATTGCCGCCGCGGAGGTCTTGGGCGTTACGCGGCAAACTGTTGATCATCTTGTAAAACGGTATGGTATCTTCCAGCCCTGAAATTCGAGCGGATAGCATGCTGAAAATATTACTTACTTTTTTCACTGTCACATTCTGGCGGCAAACCCTTAATCGCTTTCGCTACTATCTGCATGAAAATGTGCTGGCGATTCGTAAACTGGGGCGCCGTGGTAAACAGACCTCCATCTCTCCCACCGCCAGCTTGGGATATCCTCAAAACATCTTTCTGGGTGACCGCGTCATGGTCAATCATTATGTCTGTCTTTTCGCCGGACCGGAAACAACGATCCGGGTCGGTAATGGTACTTTTTTCGGACCCGGTGCCTTTGTCTCGGCCGATAGCTTTAGCCCCGGGATTGAAGCAACGAATACCCACCATGGACACCCGGCGGATGTTACAATTGGCCGGGATGTCCGTATAGGCGCTCACGCAACCATTTTACCGGGTGTGATCATTGGCGATGGCGTGGGAATTGGCGCCGGGGCCGTGGTTACTGAAAATGTCCCTGCCGGCACGCTGGTTGCCGGAAATCCGGCTCATATTCTGAAACGCCCCGCCCCGGGTTAAATAAATTTTTGCTCACCACCGGCCGTTACCCCATAAATGAATCCAACGCACCTATCCAATGTCAGCTTGCGGCGCTGGCCGTATCCGTATCGGACCGCCTTTTCTATTTGCAGCGACATTGATGCCTGTACCTGGAACGATTTTTTAACGATTCACGAATTTCTGAACACCGGGAACGAAACCGCCTGGGGGCGGGGTTTGAATTTGGAAATCGGGGATTCGTTCTGGTTCTTCGATCAACCCCATACACCCGATACGGCGTTTAGCGTATTTCAAGCCGATCATAAAACGCCCTCAAAATATTCCGAGCCTATTCGTGCTTTAATTCGCGCCGGTTGGCTGGATGTGCTGCACAGCTACGGTAATTTTAGCTATCACGGCGGATTCCGGCGGGAATTGGCCGAGCGGGCGGTTGAGTGGTTGTCGCATTCCGGGCTTACGATTAAAACCTGGGTGAATCATGGCGATGATTGGAACCGGCAAAAATTGGGACGCCGGGCGGGCGGAGGCGATCTCCCGGCTGATCCGGCGTACCATGCTGATTTGATCCGGCGGGCGGGCGTCCGTTTTGTCTGGGAATCAGAATCATTTGTAACACCCGTGGCCGGCCAAAGCCGGCCGGTTGGGTTTACCGAAGCCTGGTGGGGTGCGGCGGGTTTACTCACCACCGGCGAACGAATAAAATCCGTGGGCAAGATATTAAATGGTTATTTAAAACGCTTTGCATGGTCTCCGGTGCTAAATGAACAGGTTCCACCGCACCGGAATGATTTGCTCCAACGAGTCAGCTATGCCGACGGTGCTGAATTTTACCGGTTTTTACGCTATGGCCACGGCCGCTGGGACTGGATGGAAGATATCCCCCGCTTTATCAACCCGAACGTCCTGGATGATCTGGTCATTTCCGGAGGTGTGTCTATTTTGTACACCCACCTTGGCGACCGGCGTAATCGATCGGAACCGGCCCTGTCGGGGCCAACCATCAATGCTTTGCGCTTGTTAGCGGAATATGCCCGTCAAAGACAAACCGTGTGGGTGGCAACCACAACCCGGTTGCTGGAATATCAAGCCGTACTGGAATCGCTGGCGTGGAAAGTGTACCGGGAAGGGAAGCAGATTGTCATCGAAATTTCAGGCGTTAACAACCCAATCCTGGCCACCGGCCTTGGCATCGATTGGCTGGCAGGCATCACTTTTTACACTGCTAATCCTGAAAAGACCCTCCTTCGCTATAAAGGCCGGGAAGTACAAACCACGATAAACCCACCGGACCTGACGGGCCGGGGTTCGATTTCAATTCCACGCCGACCCCTGCCGCCTTTCCCGGTGGAGGATTTAAAAAAAATCTAGACTTGTCACTATGGCTCAAATTCCCATAAAGTATGGTCGTGTAACCCTGAGGCTGGATATCCCGGATCAGAATCTGCAACACCAGACTCAGTTGGGAAATCACGCCCGAACGCCTGTGAATTCCCGGTTGCTCAACCAGGCCTTGACGCAACTCGACCCCCAGCTTGTTCGCGGCCGGCATGTAATGGTGTTGTGTGACGACTATACGCGTCCAACCCCCCGGGCAACAGTTTTTCACGCACTTTTCCCCAAGTTATCCACCGCCCGCAAGGTCGATTTTTTGATTACAACCGGAACCCATAAAACAGAGGTTCCCGGAAACACCGAAATTTTTAAGCTTGCCCGCCGGGAAGCGGAAAAAGCGGGTATTCCCGGATTCGAAATGTCTATCCACGATGTTCGAACGGCTGATTTTGTTGACGCCGGAATCACCAGCCGCGGTACCCATGTGAGTTTTAATCGACAATTAACGAAACCGGATGTATTCATTGTCATTTCCGATTGTAAGCCCCACTATTTTGCCGGTTATTCCAACCCGCTCAAGCATTTCCTGCCCGGCTGCTGCGCTTTCCACACGGTGGAACAGAATCACGGCATGGCTTTGGATAAGAACGCCGCTTTTGGCCGCCACCCGCTGCACCCCAATCCGGATCGAAGAGAAAACCCCCTGGCGCAGGATCAACTGGAAGGTTTAAGACTAATCGCGGGTGAACGGCCGGTTTATGCTATGCATCTGATTACGCTTAACGGACAAATACTGGACGCTGAGTTTGGCGAAATATTTACTACCCTCCCTAAATTCTTACCCCGGGTTGATGAGTATTTCAGCCAAACGGTGGCGCCGGCCGATATTGCCATCGTTTCGCCCGGCGGTTTTCCCGATGATGAAAGTCTTTACACGGCGCAACGCGCACTGGAGCTGACCGCGGCCGGAGTGAAAACCGGTGGCCGGGTTTTATTTTTAGCCGCCTGTGAAAATGGTATCGGAACGGTAACATCAAGGAAGAATTTTTACCAGCCCCTGACCCGGCCGCTGGAGACTGTTTTAAAAACGATAGAAGATGCTTATGTGCTTTATGCCCACAAAGCCTACAAATTTGCGGTGATGATCCAGGACCTCTCGGTACTGGCGGTGAAAAGTGAGTTGGATGATAACGAAATATCCGCTATCCACATGACCCCCGTGCATAATATCCAAAAAATACTGGATCAATGGCTTGCCCGTGATCCTGATGCTACCATTAATGTGTTTCACCAGGCCAATAAGCTGGCGGTATACGCGAAATAAGGTTTTACCGGCAATGTATAACAGATCAGACCCACGCTTCAATTATTTGAAATATCTTTTTATCACCCTGTTGTCTACTCCACTTTGGGGCCTGGCGCCCTTTCGGGCTGATATCAATCACTTAATACCCAATTATATCACGCTAAATGTTTCCGCCTTAAGCTTCGGCGATGTTTCCCTGGGCAACCAGGCCGATCAAACCGTTTTTATTTATAATGGCACCGGCGACACGCTCGACGTTTTTAGTGGGCTGACCATGAGCGCGGTTTTTTCCGCCACGCAATGGACAACCACCACCCTTTTGCCCATGGATTCCGCCGGCATCGGCATCGAATTCACACCGGCCACCAACCTGGCGTATCACGATTTTCTGATAATCGGCGTTCAGGATTGCGATCATGCCCTCGTCATACCCCTTAGCGGCAACGGACGGGCCGGGGCTGATTACGCCATTACTTTCAATAAATCCGGTGAAGACCTCAAAGCGGTGCTGCCTGATTTGTTCCCGGAAAAGATCGACTTGGGGTATAACGGCGGCCGGGCCGCCATGTACGGCTACATCGACAATCACAACGACTCGTTAACCGGCGTTTACACCGGATTTACGCAATATTGGCCCTACGGCAGCACCGGGACCTTCCCCAATCCCATCAATTGCGAACACACCTGGCCCCAAAGCTTCTTTAATTCCGAAAATCCCATGAAAGGCGACATTAACCATCTCTTTCCCACCCACATGGACGCCAACAGCCGCCGCAGCAACTACCCTTTTGGTAATGTTACCCAAAATATTACCTGGCAGGAGGGCGGTTCTAGTTTGGGACAAAACGCTTACGGGGAAACGGTTTTTGAACCCCGGGACGTCCATAAAGGCGATGCCGCCCGGGCGATTTTCTATTTTATAACGCGCTATGGCAACCGGGGGAATTATCTCGGCGCCCACCAGGAAACCGATCTGCGGGAATGGTATGCGGCAGACCCCGTGAGCCAGAAGGAAATTGACCGCAATAATGGTGTTTACCAATACCAGCACAACCGCAACCCCTTCATCGATCACCCGGAGTTCCTGGACCGGATATCCAGTTTTGCCGGTACGGCCACGGTTACCGCCCAACCTAAAATAACCGTTGCCCCCAATATCCTGGTGTATTCGGTCTCCAACGCCGACTCGATTTATCTGACCCTTGCCAATTCGGGGAATTCCCCACTCCAAATTTCGGGGATATCAACGAATGCCAGCTGGTTGCCAACGCTGAACGCGGCACCATATTCGATGGCGGCGGGTACAGCCTGGGAAATTGGATTTGCCTTTCAACCGGATCAGGGCGCCGGTAATTACACCACGAGCGTGAATATTCTGAGTAACGACCCGGATTCGTCCACGATCACGCGCAACATCACTTTTCAGTATGACCCGAATTCTGAAATTGGCCCTGAAAACTTACCCCGGCGGTTTGATCTTATAAAAGCCTATCCCAATCCTTTTAATGCGAGAATAACCTTGTCGGTGAATTTAACGGCACGGCATTCAACCGTATTAAAACTCTATGATTTGCAGGGACATTTATTGCAGTATTGGAAGTTATCCGCCGGTCAGGGCCGGCAACGAGTGGTCTGGAACGCCCGGAATCAGACGGGCGCCGAAGTTTCTTCCGGGATCTATTTCTTAGTGATCAGTCAGGATGCGCGTAGGGCCGTCCGGCGGTTGGTTCTATTGCGCTAAATTGATCTATCCCTTCACACCGGAAATTTACAGGCGTAAATTATTATTCAGCGTGCCGGGAATGGTCGTAGTATCCGGCTGCGCTGCGCGTTGGGAATTCAAAACAAATATTTCAATTCACTTCATTTTTGAAATTTAAGTTTCACGCATAAATTCTAATCCGGTTTTGCGGCCCCGCTGATTATCAACCGATCTAACCCTCATAAGTTGCTATTGTTGTTTGTTCTACCTGAAGTGGTACATCCTGACCCGCCTGGGCAGGGCCGGACAGGTTTTTATACGACTATTTTTAATTCCATTTTCACCTTCTCGGGGCATTTGTCTATAATGTCAATGCAGACATACGAAGTTCGCTTGCGAATTTGGGCGTAGCGAAGCGGAGCCGTATATCCGCTGTTATACGCTCCCGATAACGACGAAGAGTTGGCGAGGGGCGTCTAACGATTTAAACATTTTAGGCCACACTTCTCCAAGTTCCAGTATACACACTTCCTTGGCGATGAACAGCATATCTCCATATATTTGTCCGAAACTTTTGATAAAATTAATGGATTGTGTGGATATTTCTGCAGCGTGTTTATCGCTTCTTCTTTTTTTGTTACATATCGTGCTTTTCCTGCGCTGACCATTCCTTCAGCCAATTCATCTAAGAATACAGATTCTGTAAATTCTGAATTTCTATGTATTGCTTTGCATACACGTTCCCCAACCGCACATTTTTTTGATTCTCGAATTAACCCTGATGCTGTTTTTACATCAATAAGTTTTGGCTCGAATTTTATTATTCTCTTGAGCAGCATTTTTCGAATTTTGAAACCAATAATTGGAACTTTTACAAATCTGAGGAAAGAAAGAGATTTTTTTACATCGGTGAGTATCTTCCCTGTGATATAGTCATTCACATTTGCCATGAAATTACCAGCTATATTGATTTTACAGGGCTAATGGCGTCCCAAAGCCGATTGCCCATAACGGTTTGGCTATGAGCAGTTTTAATGGCGTATAGCCGATGTTGGCGGTAGTATTACTATCTGATTGTATCTGGTGCATATTGATAAAATAGGTTTGAACATTCACAACGACCTCTTGTCCGAATTATATTGTTTTTTGGTATTGAACGAGCTAAAATCAAATTAGTCCAAGTTCTAACTCTATCAACCTCATCTCTATAGTCAGGCTGAACAAGTCCCATTTGAAGTTCAATATGTTTTCTTAGAAAAAAGCAAATAAAGTCTGCAAGTTGAATCAGCCCAACTTGTTTTGAATCAACAAAATGAGGAACATCAACAATTTGACTCATTTTTTCTTGGTTTGGCTTTTTGTCGTAGTATGAATCTGTCCAATCTGGTGGTGATAGAAGAAGATCAGTAAATCTCTGTTGCTCTCTATGTTCGTGGTCGAAGATTAAAACGAATGCTCCCTTTGGATTAATTGTCCTTTTTCTCCCTCTTGGTGCTCCTTGATATTTTTTCTGAAGAGATAATGCTATGTGCATAGCCATAAATCTCCACAAGGTTCCAATTTCTTTCAGTCTTTCATTATTTTTAAAGTCATTATAAAATCGTTCTTTATGAACTGCTGTGTAAACTATTTGATGTCTTCTTTCGTGCAACCAATTAAATATTGTCGTGATGATGTCTGCTCGTTGTTGTCCTCTTAACTCTCTCCAAGGACTGTTTCCAGAATAAAAGTCTCGAGTATGAATTTCATCAATTTCTCTACCTATTATTTGACTTAACTGTTGCAATAATGCGTTCCAATCTGCTTTTGTCGGTCTCATTCTGTAGGAATCGGCAATAACACTTGCCATTACAGCAATTGGCTCTTCACCAGTTCCACTTTCGTCTATGTAAACAAACTGCATATTATATCATTTCTTAATATTACCCACAACGGTTGGCAATAAGAAACGTAGGGCATTTCGAAGAACTTATTTTCATATTACCAAGTCGTTTATTTAATGTTATGTCGTTCAAACTTAGCACTTTCCGCCCTATGTTTTTTATTGCGTGTTGTGCGTTCGTTATTTTTTATTTCACGGTTATTGCCACTCCTCCTTTTTTATGTCCATATTCAACATATCTATGGGCTTCTACTATCTCCTCCAATTTGTAACATCTGTCAAGAACTGGTTTAATAAATCCAGACTCAACAAACTCTTTTATTTTGTTCAGTTGTTGAGAATCTAATTTTAAATCTCCATCATCTATGGAAACATATTTACCATTTGATGATATAGCTTTTTTACAAGCTTGTTTCAGTTTTGATATTTTAGCTCTTCCAACTGAATCTAACATAAAATCAAAATATCCATCGTCATGAATATTATCTTGTTTTGTATAGTCGATTACAAAGTCGGCTCCTAAATTTTTAACCATTTCCATATTTGATGTACTGCAAACTCCTGTAACCTCTGCACCCAAATGTTTTGCAATTTGAACTGCCAAAGTACCAGATGTTCCAGACGCTCCGTAGATAAGAACTTTTTGTCCTTTTTGGATATTTCCTTTTTCTAAATATTGGAAAGCCAATAATCCACCATAAGCAACCATAGTCGCCTCTTCATGACTTATATTGCTAGGTTTAATGGCAATACAACCACTTTTTGAGTCTTTTTCTTTCATACATGTGTATTCTGCATAAGTCCCAAGTCCAAAACCAGTGAGTCCGTAAACGCAATCTCCAGGTTTAAATCGTTTTATATTTTTACCAATAGATTCAATCTCCCCAGAAAAAACCAAGCCAATAATTGATTTGCGTGGTCTAAAAATACCTATCATTAGTCTAAAAGGAATCACAAGAGCAGATGAGACTTTTGAACTCCGAATAAAAATATCACTATTTGTTACAGCAGTTGCATGAATTTTAATACAGATTTCATCATCTTTTGCAGTCGGTTTTTCCACTTCTTTTAGTTTTAAAACATCAGGGGAACCATATTTCGTGCAAATTATAGCTTTCATGTTTATTTATCCTTTTATAATTCTATCTCACAGGTTATGACGCACAACGGTGGTGTATACTCATTGTATATATACCGCCAAATCGCAACGCTATAATCAATGGTTTATATTTCTCTTTTAGCATTAGTTTAAACCACTCCAATCCCTGAAAAATCATTGATCAAATTTTCAATCCCGGTAAGCGCCTTTTCAAACCGGGTATAAATCAGGGCCATCCCGGCCTCTTTATAACCTGAAAGCTCCCGGAGTGCCTGGTTATCCCGGCCGCCTTCCGGCCGTAGCGCCGCCAACAAAGGCCGTCTGGTCCGCTCCGGCCATGATAAATCCACATCCGGCGCCCCGAACCAACCAAGCATCCGGGGGTTATATCGCTGCTGAATCATTTTCAACTTTCAGACCCTTCTCGTTGAAATATTTTTCTCAATTTACCGCCTTTGACCGGTATTCCAAGCCCAAAGCTCCAGGCCGGTGCGGCGCCAATGTTTGAAAAGGGGTGTTATCGGCCCTGGCTGATTACGCCCCTTAACATTGGTTTACAACCGGAAAAAAAGCGCCCGGGTTCAGTGGCTCGGCTCCACGTCATCCGGGCCCGTCCGCATCATCCGCCGCAACAACTTCCCTTCACCCGGTCATTCCCCTGCCTGGCGTGGGCCCGCAAGTCGTTGAAAACCGTTTCTGAAAAGTATTCGTTTTTCAAGGGGTAAAGCGTGTTATTCAAAAGCAGCGGATCAATAGCGGGGTCCAGCGCAAATTTCTCAACGGCGGTATCCCAATCCGCCGTACCGGGAATCGGCGAGAACGACGCCAAACTCACCCGCGCGCCCTGCTCATGGACAAAATCGATGGTCTCCCGCACCTCCCGCGGTGATTGATCCGGCAGGCCCATTAGCACATAGGTCTCCACCTGCTGCCGCGGAAACCCCGCCCCTTCCAGATTTTCCAGGGCCGTCCGATAACCCCCGTTGGACACTTTGTAGGACATCCGTTTACGCTGTTCTTCATTGGCGGACTCCAGGCTTAACCGGATTGTTTTAAAGCCCGCGCGAACCATCATTTCCGCCAACCGGACATCAATCATATTAGCAAACAGACCGTTGGGACAATGAAAATTCAGGTTCATTTCGGATTCAATAATTAATTCCAGCAACGGCTCGATGTGCTTTTCCCGGTTGACAAACAACGCATCATCGTAGAATGCAAAGTGGCGCAGGCCGCGGGTTTCGTGCAGGTGACGAATTTCATTAAAAACTTCCCGGTACGGCCGCTGAATAAAGCATGGATTCAGTCTGGAGGTGGCGCAAAAGGAGCAGGTGTAGGGACAGCCCCGGGCGGTGAGGATGACGGCATAGTCCAGCCGGAGATACAAATCCCAGGGCAACGGAAATTCGCCTTTTAAAAAGGTGGGTAACTTTTCCGGTTGCCCGGTTTCGAGCCCGAATCGCCGGCGGAGGAGCTTCAACACGGCACTTTCACCGTAACCGGTAATAATGGCATCGGCGCCGCTGGTTTCCCGGGCGTGTTTTGGACAAAGCGTGGCGTAGTTTCCGCCTAAAATAACCGGCACTTCCGGCCAGTGCCGCTGCACCTGCTGAATGACCATTTGCACGCCCGAATACCAGTAGGTCATAACCGAGGTAACCAGCACGGCATCCGGCCGTTCACGGCGATTTAGTTCAGCGCTAAAAGCTTCTGCCGGAATGCCGTAACGGCTCCAGCGGCGGGGAATGGATTTGATGACCGCGGGTTTGGGTAATTCGGTTTTGTAGAACTTCCCGCGGCCGTCCGGCTTACGGTCACCGGGTTTCATTAAGTGAGCAACCGATGGATGGTTTCGGTCCATACAGTCAATCAAGTCAATATTGTATCCGGCGGCGCGTAAACAGGCGCCCACGGTCAGCAAGCCCAACGGTTTGAGCCATAGATCATAGGCCGCGAAATCAGTAATCCAGGGATTGATGAGGAGTAAGCGCGGCATGGCGTGAATTAAGTGTATTTCCGCGGCGGAAGAAACCGGGATTTGTTGCTGTTAAAGTTCGGGGACCGGAAGGAAAAAGGGTTGTTGTAGCCACGATTTTAAAAAAAGGATTCTGTTTCCAGCTCTTGTTTGACAACCATTCAAGGTATTTTATAAGCAGAAGTTCGCCCGAAAACAGAAGTAACGTTTTTCTAAAACACTGGTAAGTAAAGGCTTGCGAGTCTTAAAAAGTGCCAGAGGGTGTTTTAGGTTTTGAATTCAACTACTAAGTGCAATTTGTTGATTGACCAAAGAATACTTCATTAGGTGTTTCCAGACTGGACAGGATCAGGAAGGATGCTCTTGTGTTGTAGGTTAACAGGCCAGTGCTAATGAGGAAAAGTTGCCCGTTTTTCGGGGGAACTCCTGGTTCCCTTTTCCTTTTCGCTTTCCCGGATTCACTATTAGCTTTAGGGCTATGTGGCGAGAAAATATTCTGTTGGGCGGATTAAAGCGCCTCCGGGATGAAGGTGTCATCACAATCCTGGGGGTGCTGTGGTTGATCCTGTTGGCGGGTGGGAGCCTGGTTTATTTATTGGATCGGGGTTCCGACGGCCAATCCATCCACAATTTTTTCGATGCGCTCTGGTGGGCGTGGGTGACCATGACCACCGTGGGATACGGCGATCTGACGCCTCACAGCATGTCCGCCAAGATCGCGGCGGCGGTAATGATGTTTTTCTCCGTTGCATTGATTTCCTTTTTTACCGCCACCATATCTTCTATTTTCGTAGCGCGCAAAATCCGGGAGGGTCGGGGTTTGGAAAAAGTAAATTATCATAATCATTTTATTATCTGCGGCTGGAACGAAGGTGCCGAGCGCATGTTGGAAACAATGGTCCACCAAGCTCGCGGTGAGTCGTTCCAGGCCGTATTAGTGAATGATTTGCCGGAAGAGAAAATCCAAAGTCTTCTACAGAAATTCAAATCTTACGAGATCAGTTTTGTCCGGGGTGATTTCACCAAGGAGCTGATTTTGCGTAATGCCAATGTGGAAAAAGCCCGCTCGGTCTTGATTCTGCCCAGCCAGGCCGCCATTGATGATGCGGATGCGGATGAGAAAACCACGCTGACTACCTACTCCATTAAAGCCATTGCACCCAAGGTTCGGGTTTACGCCTATCTGCGTCTGCGGGAAAATCGGAGTAACCTGCGCCGCGCCAAAGCCGACGGCATTCTCGTGGCGGATGAATTCAGCGATTACCTCAGCGCTGTGCAAATCCTCAAACCGGGACTGCCGCTGTTTCTCGGCGAGCTCATGAAGGGCAACAACCAGCATTTGACCATGATTCCTGTCCCGGACCAATATGTGGACAAAACCTTCCGGGAATTATTCGTGAAATACCGGAATGATGAAAGCCAGACCGTATTGGGGATTTATTCGGAAGAAGAAACCATGGGGGTTAATCAATTTTTATCAGCCGATTCGGGTGACTATCTGGACGCCTTTATCGCCCGGAAACTGAAGGAGTCGGGCCGTTCGTTAACCGAGGAATCGCGCCCTAATCTGCGTATCAACCCCTCGGATGATTATGTGCTTACCGAGCGGGATCAAATCATTGTGTTGCAGTAATGGCAGGAGGTCCGTATGAGTAGCGTGGAAAATGTGATCGGCTGTCCTCTCTTCGACGATCTGGAGCCAAAGCAAATTGAAGTGTTTCAGTCCGTCTTTCAGCTCAAGATGTTTCGTGAAGGCGAAAACATCCTCACCGAAGGTCAGCCGGGGTCGTCCATCGTCATTTTAACCGAAGGAATGGTTTCCATTTCCAAAGCCCTGACCTTACAACCACCCTCCGCCACGGACGATACGCGTGAAAAAGCACTCATCACGCTGTCCGCCAAAATCAAACCCTTCTTCGGCGAGATGGCGCTGGTGCGCACGGATGCCAATCGCACCGCCACGGTAAAGGCCGAGTCCGAATGTGAAATAATTGAAATCGAAAAGGAGGCTTTCCAGTCGATTTGCCGGACTCATCCCAGAATTTCCTTCCGGGTCATGTACAATATTGCTAAAAAGCTGGCTGGCGACCTCCAACGCGAGAGTCAGAATGTTCTCAAATTGACCACGGCGTTTAGCCTGATCCTGGACGAATGAATCAACCCAAGCCGCGAAGATTGTTTTGCCGCCGATTCACACGGATCACGCCGATAAATACACTTATCAAGGTCTAGAGGTTCTCACCCGGAGCACCGTCAGGCCCCCTCCTTAATCGTGCCCTACGGCCAGTGCAATCATGGACCGGATTAAATCTTCGGCCTGATAACCGGGTGGGATCAAACAATCGTGGCACTATCATGATTAATAATTCACCGATTCATAAGCAGGTCCGGCTGGCTGCCAGGCAACCGAACCAACCGTTGATCGACGAAAAAATTCATGGACGGGGCCGCCGTGGTTTGTGATACGCCTCTTCAAGAGGGCCTGAGCCATTGTTGTTCACCGGAATCAAACACCACCGGGTTCAAACCTGGCGCCGCGGAAAATCCGTTGGAATGAAATTCTCGGCCCTTCGTAAAAGAACCCCTCATTCTTTATAATGAAACCACGACTCTGGTCTTTGTCAGACGCCATTCAGTCCTATATTTATCCGCTTTTTGGATACGAAGCCGGTCTGCCGCAAAAAACCAGGGAACGGCGGTACCGGGCTGATTGGACGGCCCTATGCGCGGACCACGCAGGCCGGGGGCGCCAATCGCCGAAAAAACCTCAGACTGATCCTTTCCCGGGGATCGGGATTTTTTGTTTATGAAGAATAAATCGCAACCGAACATACAATTTCACGCTTTTCATATACCCGTAATGGGCACCAGTTTTACCATCGATACGCCGATCAGGGTTGCGCACTACGGAATATCATCGGTCATTTCCATCATCGATCACCGCCTGACCGAGGAGGTCCGCAAACACTATTGCCATCGAACCGGCCGGCCTTACGAACCCATTCCCGAGCAGGCGGAAGACAGCCGGGCCAAACGCATTACAGCCTACCTGAACCTGGTGCAGGAGCTGGTGCGGGAAAATTTTCGTAAAGTCCGCAGCTCCCTGTTCGAGGCCGGTAGTGAAATCGTAAAGTACTTTGAAATGTTGCCGGATTTTTCCGCCGTGAAGCGGGAATACCGCCACATGTTGCAGGCCGGCAAAACCGAGATGGATGCGCTCCAGGATCGGCTCCGGGCGCGGATGAAACCGGGCGACATCAATGTCAATATCATGACTAAAATCGATAAAGCAAACCTGGCACGGGACAAAAAACCGCTACCGGCGGCATTCAACGACGCGCATGCCGCATTGCGGGGTTTCGCCAACAGCGAGCTGGAAGCTTCGGTGGTCTTTTCGGCGGGTATGAATCCCCGGCTCTACGGCTACACCGCTCAATTCAACGATTTTTTCCCGGACGAAAACGGTCATTTCAAGAAAAAGATCGTTCTCAAGGTCAGCGATTATCGTTCAGCGTTGATCCAGGGCAAATTTTTGGCGAAAAAGGGGTTATGGGTCTCCGAATTCCGCATTGAATCGGGGTTGAACTGTGGCGGCCATGTTTTTGCCACCGATGGTTACCTGTTGGGACCGATCCTGGAAGAATTCAAGACTGATCGTCAAAAACTCAAAGAGGAATTATTTACCATCTATAACCGGGGACTGGAAAAAAGCGGGCGTCCGCTTCCGACAGAAGCGCCGGAAGTTTTGATTACCGTCCAGGGCGGAGTGGGAACCGCCGCGGAACAGACTTTTTTATTGGAACACTACCAGGTGGACTCCGTGGGCTGGGGGACGCCGTTCCTGTTGGTGCCGGAAGCTGTCAGTCTTGATGAAAAGACCATGCGGTTGCTCAGCCGGGCCAGTGAGAAAGAGCTCTACCTGAGCCATATTTCACCCCTGGGGGTTCCGTTTAGCACGGTCCGGAACAATTCCGCGGATATAGAGAAATACGAGCGGGTGAACCGGCGCCGGCCCGGAGCGCCCTGTGTGAAAAAGTATCTGGTTTCCAACCGGGAATTTACCGAAGAAGCGATCTGCACGGCCTCCCGGGAATACCAGGAACGGAAATTGCAGGAATTGGAGGCGGAGAATCTGCCCCCCACCGAATTTAAAAAGGCTTTCGACAAAATCGTGGAAAAGGTCTGTCTGTGCGTGGGTTTGGGAAATGCCGCCGCCCGGTGCAACGGGCTGTTTATCTCCCGCAACGGCACCCGGGGCGTCGCCGTCTGTCCCGGTCCCAACCTGGCTTACTTTTCGAAGATCGTTTCCCTGCGGGAGATGGTGGATCATATCTATGGCCGGCTTAATCTCACCACCACCAAGACCGGCCGTCCGCATATGTTCGTTAAGGAGCTGAAACTTTACATTGATTACCTGAAAGAAAAAATGGATGAGAGCGCCGACCGATTCAGTGAATCCCAGGCCAATTACTTTCAAACCTTTCAGGAAAATCTGCGTTCCGGAATCGCCTATTACCGTGAGCTGTTTGCCAATGCTAAAACGCCGTTCGAAGAGCTGAAAACCTCGATTATGCGGGACCTGGAACGTTTGCAGGAAGAGCTAAACCGGTTGGTCCTTCAGCCCGCCTAGACCGAACCACCAACAAGCCTTTCCCTAGCGCCGGGTGTTTATCCGGTAATCCCGATAACCTGAATAAGGCGGCTTTCGCCCGGCGGATGATTTCGGTAAGCAAAGCGGATTTTCTTGTCCATTTTGATCCTGCCCAAAGAACAGGAACGGCGTTTTGCTCATGTACCGGCTTAAAATCAACCATTTTTTAACAGGTGTTACCTTGCGCGGTAACATTACCAGTGGGTAAGGTTAAACGAGGTGGCTAGATATTTCTCTCCTGGATTGGTTAGCATAGCTAAAAACATGTGCCTGTATATCAGGATGGAGAATTTGTCGTGAAATGGGATCTGGAAAATTGGCTTTTCATGAAAGGTAAAAAAACATACACCATACTTAACTTAATTCGAGACCTGCTTAACGGGGGATATGATGAAAATTACAAAAATAGAATACAATACCCGTGAAAAGGTCGTTTTAATTACCACTTCCGCAGCAGGTTCTACTTTCCCCTTCGCCAAAGTGAATTTTCAGCGGCACGCTGAAAACCTAAGAAAAAGTGGAAAACAATAACATCAAATAGAATCGAATAAATACGAATAAAAAAGAACACCGTTGAAACCGGCCCGCCCTGTTTGCCCAGTAACGAAGTGTGCCAGGGCTTACCCTGATCCATCGGGGAAGAAAAGCGAAAGGCTAAGAACCACCTTGATTAGCAAAGGCACCAAATGAACGTAAAGACATCAAAGTTTTCCAAGCTGATCCGAAGGACGGAAATGCCCCGGCTAACATCCGAATTTGATGTTGAACGGCTTGAAATTTTGGATCATTTATACGGGGATAACAAAATATTCATAGTGATCTTGACATCCAGACCACCGTTCGTGCAACCCCCGGGATATTTAAATTTGTTCAATTAGAAGACTATCCGGGCGGGTCTTCAGGAATCAAGGTGGATTTGGTCGTACGCTCCGCGGTGAAACCGCATCTGGACGGCTGCCTTCTTTCCGCGAACGCACCGCTCTAAGCAGGCTCAGCGGAGCAACCAACCGCCGGGGCGAATTTGCACCCGGCCATGGGCCGCCAATTCTCAAGCCCGGCCCGCCGGCCCCGATAAATTCGCCGAATGCCTTGAAAAGAGAAAGTTTAGATCGATATTTAGAAGCATTGATGAAGTGCTGATTATTCTTTGAACAAGGAGCTTAATGACATTGATACGGAAATGGATCGCTCAAATACACTGGGAGACACTGGTAACGACCGCAATCGAGGTTGGGCTGATCATTATTGGCGCCCGGATTCTGCTGGCGGTACTCCACAAAATTGTAAAGGGGACTGAAAGCCGCATCATCAAGTCCCGGCAAAAAGCCGGTGATGGCGGTGAGACGAAAAAGCGGCTGAGTACACTCTTTCGCCTGGTCGGCCAGGGCATTTCCCTACTCGTGTGGTTTACCACGGCCCTCATCGTCCTGGATAAGATCGGCATCGAGATCGGACCGCTGTTAGCCGGCGCGGGAATTTTGGGATTAGCCGTCGGGTTCGGCGCTCAGAATCTGGTTAAGGATGTTATTTCCGGATTTTTCATTATCCTGGAAAACCAGATTCGGGTGGGTGACGTGGCCGTGTTGAACGGTACCAGCGGGCTGGTGGAAAAAATCTATTTCCGGACGACAGTTCTGCGGGATGGTTCAGGCGTGGTCCATGTTTTTCCCAACGGTTCCATCAGCCAGATCAGCAATATGACCAAGGAATGGTCTGCTTATGTATTTCAGATCGGTGTGGCCTACAAAGAAAACACCGATGCCGTCACCGATCATATCAAACAGGTTTTGGCCGGCCTGCGGCAGGATGAAATTTTCGGGCCGCTGATCCCGGAAGAACCCGAAATTTATGGCGTGGACCAGTTGGGCGACTCAGCGGTGGTGATTAAGGGCCGGATTAAAACGGTACCGGGTAATCAGTGGAAAATCGGCCGCGAATTTCTACGCCGGGTAAAGCTTCGGTTTGATGCCCACTCGATTGAAATTCCATTCCCACATCAAACGCTGTATTGGGGCGCCGGACAAAATCCGGGCCGGGATCCGGATCCGGACCGTTCATTCTAACCAATCGGATTGTCCCAAACCACACACGGGCTTTAGGCCGGTTCCCGGCTTCCGGTTGCCATAAGATTAACCAACAATAAATAACCCTATTATTTGCCCCGGGAGGCGCTGTGCAACACAAAAGTATTTTAACTCTAAAAAAACCCTGGGGGGCAATCCTCGCCCTGACTCTGACCCTGGTGTTGGTGTCTTGTGTGACGACCCGGAAACCAATTCAGCCCGTCATGGAACCTCCGGTAGTGGTAAAGCCCGGTGTTAAGATAAATCGTCCTCCCCGGGCCAGGCGTGAATTCAGGGCGGCGTGGGTAGCAACCGTGGCCAACATCGACTGGCCCAGTAAACCGGGGTTGTCCACTGCCGATCAGCAGGCCGAGGTCATTGCCATTCTCGACACCGCCGTGGCCCTTAATCTGAATGCCATCATTTTTCAGGTCAGGCCCCAATGCGACGCCTTTTACAACAGCCGGTTAGAGCCCTGGTCATATTACCTGACGGGTGTGCAGGGGCAAGCCCCGGACCCCTATTATGATCCGTTAAAGTTTTGGATTGATGAAGCTCATAAACGAGGACTGGAATTACACGCCTGGTTCAACCCCTACCGGGCTCATCATCCCAAGGGCGGCCCGGTGACGGACAAATCCATTGTGAAAACGCACCCGGAAATGGTGAAAAAATTAGCAAAGGGCTACTATTGGCTGGATCCGGCGAAAAAAGAGACGCGGGATCATTCGTTAGCCGTGGTGATGGATGTGGTGGAAAACTATAATGTAGATGGTATCCACTTCGATGATTACTTCTACCCCTATCCGTCATACGAAGAGAACGGCGATTTCCCGGATGACGATTCCTGGTCTGAATATCAAGCCGGCGGCGGGACATTATCACGGGCTGACTGGCGGCGGGATGCAGTCAATACCTTCATTCATACGCTATATAAAAAGGTTAAAGCTGAAAACCCTTGGGTGCAATTCGGCTTGAGTCCGTTTGGAATTTGGCAACCCTATTTTCCGGAATCCATCCGTGGCTTCAACCAGTATGCTATTTTGTATGCGGATGCAAAATTGTGGTTCAACGAGGGTTGGATTGATTATTTCAC
>CAZIWX010000016.1:0-605 GCA_964543125.1 uncultured Lentisphaeria bacterium
CCTGGCGCAAAAAGGTATTGCCGCGGATGAAATTACCGATGTGATTTGCACGCATCTCCATTTTGATCATGCAGGTGGAAATACACGGTTGGCAGGCGGAGAACCGGTCCCAACTTTTCCCAATGCCACCTATTGGGTGCAACAAACCAACTGGGCGTTGGCGAATTCGCCCACCGAGAAGGATCAGGCCAGTTATTTGTCTGAAAACTGGCAGGTTTTAGCGGAGAATGGCCTGCTGAAAATCTTGAAAGACGAGCGGGAATTTCTGGCTGGAATCCGGTTTGAGATCGTGAATGGTCATACCACGGGTCAGCAGTTACCGGTTATTTCCGATGGAACAACAACCTTGATATACGGTGGAGATTTATTTCCAATGAAACCGCATATCCCGGTGCCGTGGGTCATGGCTTATGATATTGAACCCCTGATCAGTATCGCCGAGAAGAAACGCGTATTGCCGAAAATAGTGGCTGGGGACTGGATTCTTTTTTTCGAGCACGATCCGGATACGGCGGCGTGCCGGGTAGTGAAAACGAAGAAAGGCTATTGTGGTGGGGATAGGGTTGAATTGGAGTGAATCAACATTTCAACGAAGAGCACGAAAT
>CAZIWX010000016.1:705-33291 GCA_964543125.1 uncultured Lentisphaeria bacterium
GGAGACATTCCGGGGGATACAAAATGGTGAATTTTGCTTCAAGTCATTAATTATAGTACCCTCCAAGAAACCGCATATCCCGGTGCCCTGGGTCATGGCTTATGATATTGAACACCTGGTTAGTATTGCCGAGAAGAAACGCATTTTACCCCGTATGGCGGATGAGAACTGGATTCTCTTTTTTGAACATGATCCGGATACGGCGGCATGCAGGGTAGTGAAAACGGAGAAAGGCTATTGCGGTGGGGATAGGGTTGAATTGGAGTGAATCAACATTTCAACGAAGAGCACGAAATAACAAATGAGCTGAACACTTTGTGTCTTGCTGAGCTTGTCGAAGTACACAAAGTGTTTCTTATTTAACTATGATAATCCCGGAATGCCCTTCGACCCTGCTACGCTGCGCTTCACCCGGGCAGGCAGGCACAGGGAGACATTCCGGGGGATACAAAATGGTGAATTTTGCTTCAAGTCATTAATTATAATACCCTCCAACCTCTTGGCTACACACTCGGTCTCCAGAAAATCGGTGTTGCACGCGCCGGAAGGGTTCCCTCGGCGGTTAAACTGGACGAATGGCTGAATCGTGGTTATCATGGTGAAATGGCTTACCTGGAACGGAATTTGGCTAAACGTAAAGATCCGCGTGAACTGCTGCCCGGCGCCGAATCCGTCATCTCCGTTTTTTTGAATTATTACCAACCGAGTTCACCGGAAACCGCTGGCATCGAAGCTCATATTTCCCGCTATGCCCGGGGGCAGGATTACCACCTTATTCTGAAAAATAAGCTGCACGAATTGGCTGAGCGGCTGCATGCGCCATTGGGGATACCGGACGGGCCACGAGGCCGTAACCGGGTTTACCGGGTTTTTACGGATTCAGCACCGGTGATGGACAAAGCCTGGGCGGTGCTGGCGGGTATCGGCTGGCCGGGGAAACATACCAATGTAATCACGCGTGATTACGGGAGTTGGGGCTTTTTGGGCGAAATCGTCACAACGGCTGAGTTTGATCATTACGACGCACCGGGCGCTGATCATTGCGGTACATGTACGGCGTGTATCGATGCTTGTCCCACCGGCGCCATCACCGAGCCTTATGTGGTCAATGGCAGCTGGTGCATTTCCTACGGCACAATAGAATTGAAGGCTGATCAGGAAGTGCCGGCGGTGATTCGGCAAAATCTACAGGGTTGGGTGTTTGGTTGCGACATCTGTCAGGCGGTGTGTCCCTGGAATTCATTCCAACAACCCACGACGGAACGCGCGTTCGCACCCCTACCGGTTTTACGAAATTCCAACCCGGAGCAACTGGCCGGATTAAGTGAAGCCGAGTTCGAATCCGCCTTCAAATCCAGCCCAATTAAGCGGCCGGGGTATACGGGATTCAGGCGTAATTTGAAGAATGTTAGAACGGCGAGCTAGTCGTTTACCCAAGATCCTGGAGAGACTTTACTTTCTGATGCCCGATCCAAATTGTTAGATGAAACGTAACTTTCTCAGGTATCAATTCGATTCACCCAGCATCCATTCATAAGCGGTCTGTACGAGCACATCAGCGGGAGCGTCGGCCGGCAATCCGTCACGATCCGAACAAGTGCCGCGGTGTGGATGGCGGAAATGGCGCGGTTAAGGAATCAGCCAGTTTTTCACTTAGAATTGGTTTGAATTTGTTAGATGGCGGATTAGCGTCGGCCATGGCAATATTTCTCCTTATGAAAAGGAGAAATATTGTTTTTATTCGTGAAACTTAAATTTCTAAAACGGATTGAATTGAAATTTGTAAGGTGAATAAATACCCGCCGCGCAGCTTATAGAGATAAATACTCCGCTGCTGGCGCGAGGTAGTTTATTGAGGAGAAATATCTATAAAATACTCCTTGTAATAAGGAGAATTTAGCAGCAAAAATATCCGGGCCTTTCAGTGAAAGACAGGTTATCGTCCCAGCATCAGTTTCTTTATTCCCAACCATTTCACCTTCCAATTCCCGCCCCAGAACATCGCCGCACCAACCAAGCGCTGGTAGACAGCTTCCCGCATGGGCAGCCACCAGGGCATGGTACTTACCGGTGTAAAATCCGAGACAATCAGGCGGGGTTGGGTCATTTCTTCCAACCCCATCTCACCATGCGTACGGCCGATCCCGCTGTTTTTCCATCCCCCCCAGGGCAAATTGGCGATGCCATGGGTCATGAGATGATCGTTAAGGGTGATGGTTCCCGCCTCCAGTTGGCCAGCAATTTCAAACCCCCGTTTGCGGCTGCGAGTCCAAACGGAAGCAGTGAGTCCTAAATCAGAATCATTAGCCAGCCGAATTGCTTCCTCCAGCGTGTCAAACGGCATGATGCCCACTATGGGGCCGAAAGACTCTTCCCGCATGATACGCATGGCGTGGTTCACGTTAACAAATGCCTGTGCCGGAAGAAAACGGCCGCCGGCGTCTGGGAGTTCAGTTTGGCAAAGCACCTGAGCCCCATGCTCCAACGCGTCAGCCACATGTTCTTTCACGGTTTGCACCTGGGCCGCGGTGGTCATGGCGCCAAGGTCACTATCGGTCTCCAACCCCGGTCCGACTCTGAGTTTGGGGAGCTGCTTTTTAAGAAGCGCAAGAAACTGATCATACACGGGGCGCTCGACATAGATTCGTTCCACACCCCCGCAGGACTGGCCGGAATTTTGAAAAGCGGCCCAGATAGCGCCTCTGACGGCTCGTTTCAGATTGGCATCGGCGCAGACGAGCATAGGGTCATTGCCGCCCAGTTCCAGGGAAACCGGTGTCAAGGTTGCGGCGGCCTTGCCCATGAGGTATTTCCCCACCGGGACGCTGCCGGTGAAGAAAAGTTTATTTACGCCGCTCTCAAAGAAGGCGTCGCCCACCAAACGCCCGGGTAAATTAACCTGGATGAACAGATTGTCTGGAAATTCCCCGGCGGCAATAACTTCATTGATGAGTTGACCCACCTGAAGGGTCTCGGTCGCCATTTTGAAGATCACGCCGTTGCCGGCCATGAGGGCCATGAGGATTTCGGTAAAGGGGATTTGCAGCGGATAGTTCCAGGGAGAAATAATTCCCACTACACCGTGCGGCACATGCTGAATCCGGTGACGTTTATAGAGCCCGAACGGACCCGCGCCACGAATGTGTTTAGCGCTTAAAGCTTTAGCACTGTGTTTGATATAATAATCGATTCCCAAAATGGCCGGGAAGACCTCGGTAGCAAAGGCGTCTTTGTAAGTTTTGCCGTTGTCAGCGGCAATGCGCTTGGCGAATTCGTCCGCATGGGCCGCGAGAAAGTGCTGCATTTTACGCAGATGGCGGGCCCGCTGGTGCATCGGCGTCGAAGCCCAGGGCGGTTGGGCCCGGCGGATGCGCCGGATAGCGGCCGGCACATCTTCAACACGATTAAGCCGAACATCGCCAAGGTGCTCGCCAGTGGCGGGATTGAGACTCGCGGTGAATTTATTTGCGGTTTCGGTATTCATAATAATTCCATCCAATTGATTGAGACGAAACTTAGCCTATTCCACTAATCTGCTCAATACTTGCTTTTACCTATTTGGATTAAAAAAAGGGACGGTCAAGCCGCCCCTTTTCAGATTCTAGCCATGACGCATGATCAACGCATCAGAACCATTTTATGTGTGGCTGTATAGTTACCAGCATTGATCCGGTACAGATAGGTCCCGCTACTGACCAAATTACCGTGTGCGTCCTTACCATCCCAGGTGAGAGTGAGGTAACCCGCACTAAAATGTCCGCTCGCCAGGGAAATTACCGCCTGACCGCGGATATTGTAAATGGTCAGCGTTACATCACCGGCTTCCGGTAATCCAAAGCGGATCTGTGTACTGGGATTAAACGGGTTCGGATAGTTCTGACTCAGGCTATACTCGGTGGGGACCACAGCTTCGTTTTCGACACTGACAACCAGGGAGCTAACCGTGTTGGAGGCATTACTCTGATTGCCATTGGCATCCACCGCCTTCACCATGTAGTAGTAGGTGTGTCCGAGTTCGACATTTTCATCCGTGTAGGTTGTTTCAGTCTGCAACATCGGCGGAACGCCGTTGAAATCGCTGGTTTCCGCGCGATAGACTTCAAAGTACTGGAAGTCGTCGTCCAGACTGGCATCCCACTGGACCGTAACGCCCTGAGGGGTGCTGTTGGTAACGGTTAGATCCTGTGGTACGCCGGGTATGATGTTGTCAATGGAATAGCCGGCCCTGGGTGCGCTGTCGAAGAACTGCCACTGGTCGGCATGGCCGGTAATCACAAAGGTGGACCAGAAATTCCCGGTTGGCCCGGTGTAGGCGTTGGAATCCACCAGAGTGGGTTCAACCAGGTTGTAGGCTTCCTGATCATGGAAAGCAACGTAGTTGAGATAATCCCAAATTTCACCACCCGGTGTTTGGGTCATGCGCCAGACACTATAACCCTGATACGGACCCCAATCGGTGCCGCCGGAGGTGAACCGCATCCGGGCCCAGCGGCCCTGATCGTTGGGTTGATCCCGTACGAACATGATTTCCGGTGGGTTGGCCCAACTATGATAGCCAAGATTGAAGTCTACCTGAACATCGTTGTCATTGACCGGGATGTCAAACTGGGTTTGCGCATTGTAATCATCCCGTCCGGCCGTGACATCGTAGCTGCCGTTGACAACACCGGCGTAATAATTACCGTCTTCGCCGGTGTTGGCGAAGAACTGAATAGTGCTGTCAACCGTGCTCTGGATGAAAACCCAGGCATTACGGATCGGGTCGTTAGTCTCGGCGTCCCGGACCGTTCCGAAGATTGAGCCGTCGAAGCCCTGCAGCGCCACATCAACCTGAACCGTATCATCCATGACCGTAACATTCGTGTTCCGATAGGGTTGATAATCCGGATGATTGACGATGAGCCAGTAAGCGCCATTTTGGACATCCAGCCAGTAATCACCGCTACTGTCGGTCCAGGTTTGGTAACCAACTGGTGTTTCGGGCATTTCGGGAATAAACAGGAGCACTTCGGCATCGGGGACCGGGGCGTTGTTTTCGGCATCGTAGACATGTCCCCAAACCGCACCATTTACCTGCATATGTTGTAGATAAAGGTCCAGATTCGTGGGGCCGTCTACCCAGATCGTGTCGACAAAGGCAGGATTATAACCGTCGTGAAAGGCCTCTACACCGAATAGTCCCTGGGGTAGATCCATGTTGTAATAACCAACATTGTCCGATTGACCATAGAAATCGAACTGATCGTTATAGACATGGATATTCGTATAGGGTAGCGGCAGAGAAGTTCCCGAAGTATCGGCGGCATAGGTATAGCCACTGAGGGACCCGCCGATTTGGTATGGTGTGAGGTAGAAATCGTAGGTGATGGTCTGATTATCTACAGTAATCTGATCCCCGACCCTCTGAAAACCGGGAGCTTCCGCACTAATGTTGAATACACCATTGGGCGTATCAAAGTAGTAAAACCCACTATCATCCGTGAAGGTGTGATCACCCCACCTATCATTTCCTTCATTTCCGATCCACACATCCGCATTTGGAACCGGTGTGTTGTCGGCGGCATTGTAAACATGTCCTTCCACCACGCTGTTGAATTCAAGTGGTTGCAGGTAGAAATCGTGGGGAATCAGGGCTCCCGCAATGTGTGCGGAATCCGGAGGAGTAGGATAATAATTCTGTCCGCCGGCCCAGATCATGTAATCCCCGTCCGGCAGATAGAGTCGATACATGCCATTATCCCAATTCGGGAAGGCATTATACTGTTGGCCGGTGACCATATCGATTGCCGTCATGCCCACCTGGTCAATCAAGACTTCATTGGTATTGGCGTCGTAGATGTTCCCCTCCAAACCACCGGTAACCGTTTCATACTCAAGCATCTGGCCGGTTGCACCGGGCATGACATTATTCATTTCGGACAGCCGTACGAGACCCTCAATAGGTACGTCAGCCTTGGCATCGAGATAATAGCCATCAGCGACCGGACTATAAACCGGGATGCTGAAATTACCCGTTGAATCGGCGAAAGTAACACCGGCCCCTACCTGATCATTCCAAGCGAAAACCATGACTCCCGGCCACGGTGCATTATTTAACACCACCTGTCCGGAGATTGTATCATTAGGCCGATAAAGGATGATATCGTGGGTGGCGCCACCTTCATCCGCAAAGACTTCCCGTTCAGCGGGAAGGAGGTAACGCTCAAAAGCTGATTCACCGTCAACACCCACCCAGTAATGACCCGGATCAACACCTATTTCATAGTAACCGGTGGAGTCCGTATAGACCAGCAGGTCAACCCTATCCGAACTGGCATAAATTCCCACGTCGACTGCCGGATTACCAGCGTCATCGGTAACCAGGCCGGAGATGAACGAAACCGGCTGGTGATAGGTGAAATCAGCGATTGTGTTTGGGCCGAAAACCATGAGTTGCTGAAACTGTGGCTCAGGCAGGAGACCGTCCGTCACCATCAAATGGTCAAAAGAGCCCACGATGTACATCCCGGTATCCGGAACAAACAGAGAATAATTGCCGGCAGTGTCAGTAATGGCAATGGCATTTGGTCCGTTATAGTCGGGCTGCGCTGAATCAACCCAAACAATAATACCTTCCAGAGTATTTCCGGTGCTTTGTTCCGTTACCGTTCCGGTGATTTCGAAGGAAGTTTCATTTTGATAAAAAGTCACCGCTACCGACGCGAATTGGTCACCACTCTGGGCCAGGAAGATCCAGTCATCGGCAATGCGGTTCAACTGGTCGGCCATTTCGTCTGAATAGGTGAATCCATACACGCTGTCAGCCGGATTTTCATCGCGGAAATCATTATCCGAGGCTTGCCAGCTTTGGACCGCAATGTCTCCATCCGAGGGAAACCCATTATGATCACGGTCCCACATGGCGGTAATGCTTAGGTCGACCGAATCTGACAGGGTAATCTCGAAATACGGATTTGAGCCGATTTCCAAAGTATCCGCAGGGAGTCCGTTAACAGTCATCAGGATTGTCCGCGATTCAGTTACTGCATTTGATCCGTTCTCAGCACTGAAAGCAGGTCCATTAGGATGAAGCCGCAAGCGGGGCTTGAATTGATCCTGAATCCGGTTGTTGTTTCCCGCTTTAGAGAATTCGTTCAGCCTAACCCGATCCATGAGCTTGAGAACTTTGGGCTCAGCCGGCTGACGAGTCGCTGTCATTCGCAAATTTTGTAATTGGGTTTGGGCATTCCGAGCCTGCCGCATTGTTATGAGTTGCTGTACGCCGCCCGTTATGGACTGTCCATTTGATCCATAAACCAGATGGGAAGTTGAAAAGATCAACAAACCACAGGCTACCGCCAGGAAACTCCGTAAGCCGCGCTGCTTAAACATGATGTGCCTCCTTAAAATATTTAACGAAATATCCATCTAGTAACCGGCCCCAAGCTGTGACGTGCGACACGACCTGTGCGCTACATCGCAACTGACAAGGTGTTAAAAATATTAGGCATAAGATGGGATCCCGCATTCCGGGTCAAAATTAGCTGAAATTTAAATGAGTTTCAATAACTATCGCTTCAACTGCCGCTACGGGCAAACCAGCGGGATATTACGCGGCACGCTGAAGGAAGTTATAAAATGGAGTGTGTCCCTAACGGAAAATTCCTTAAACTTCCCACCGTAGATGATAATTGCAAATTCATTTTTCTGTCTGCTAGATCCATCCCCCGAGGAGGTGTGAACCATGCGTAAACTTAAAGCTGACGATCTGTGGGCCCGCTTCAATCCCAACGATTTTGAATTTAAATCAACGTCAGAGCTGAAACCATTAGAGGGAATCATCGGCCAGGAACGCGCGGTAAGAGCCCTGGAATTGGGTTTGGAAATGTCCGGGCCGGGTTACAACATTTTTGTCGGTGGATATCCCGGAACGGGGAAAGCGACCATCATCGAAAGCATTGCCAGTCGATACGGGGCTAACCGTAAAACACCGCCTGACCTGATAGTTGTCAATAATTTTGCCAATGAGTACCAACCCGAAGTCCTTGAATTAAAAGCCGGGAACGCCGCCCGGTTTTCCAAGGATATGGCACGCCTCATCGATTCCCTGCGCCAAGACCTGCCACGGTTGTTTCAGGGAGAACACTATCTGCGGGAGCAGAAAAAACTCACTGCTAAATTTGCCGAGCAAAAAGACCAGCTGATAACGGATTTGAACCGGCGCGCCGCCGAAAAACAAATTCAGGTTCAATATACTCAAACCGGGTTTCAGACAATCCCTATGGTCAGGGACAAACCACTGGCGGAGGCCCAATTTGCCAAGTTGTCGGACAAACAAAAAACGAAGATCGCCGAGTCTGTTAAGTTGGTTCAGGGTTTTATCGCGGATACCCTGCGAGAGATTGCCGGGATTGATCAATTGAATCGGGATGCCGTGGAAGAGCTAAACCGGAAAATAACCCTGGCGTCGGTTACACCCCGGATCGATCATATCAGGCGGAAATACACCCGCCACCGCAACTTAAAAAAATATCTTGATACGGTTAAAGAAGACATCGTTACGAATATTGATCTTTTCCTGGGATTTAAGGAGGATAAAAAGCTGCCGGTGGAAAATGACGGGCAGGAAGGGTTGCGGCCACCGGAGAATCCGTTTATCCGTTACAAGGTAAATATCCTGGTGGACAACGGTCGCCAAAAAGGCGGTCCGGTCATCAGTGATACCAATCCCACCTATTACAATGTTTTCGGCCGAATTGAGAAGCGCCCCGTTTTAGGGGGTTTAACGACTGATTTCACCATGATTCGGGCCGGCTCTTTACTACGGGCCAATGGTGGCTACCTGATTCTGGATATTGAGGCGGTGCTTCAAAATCCCTACGTCTGGGAGGCGCTGAAACGCACCTTGCGTAACCAGAAAATTCAGATTGAAGATGTGAACGAGCAGTTCGGATTTTCATCCGTCACTTCCATGAAACCGGAGCCGATTCCCTTGAATGTGAAAGTTATCCTCATGGGCCGCTCGGACTCATTCCAATACCTACAGGGGGTGGATGACAATTTCCGGAAGATCTTTAAAATCCGGGCCGATTTTGACTACGAGGTGGAGCGTAGCCGGGACGTGGAACAGGAGTATGCCCGCTTCATCGCCCGAGTATGCCAGGAACGTAAATTGTCACCGTTTTCGGCCGCGGGTGTGTCGGAAATTCTGACACTAAGCGCCCGGTTAGCCGATGACCAGACTAAATTGAGTTTACAGTTCGGTGAATTGGTGAGTGTCGTCATGGAATCCGCTCACTGGGCGACGCGAAATAATCATACGGAAATTACCGCACCGGATGTCCGGGCGGCGGTGGCGGAGCGCCATTTTCGGATGGGATTGGTGGAGGAAAAAATCCAGGAGCGCTACGACCGGGAGATTATTCTGGTGGACACTTCGGGCGCCAAGGTGGGGCAAATCAATGGTCTGGCGGTTTACAGTATTGGCGAAACCAGTTTTGGAAAACCGGTCCGCATCACGACCACGGCCTTTATGGGAAAGTCCGGCGTGCTTAACATCGAACGGATGGCCAAGCTCTCGGGTAAAACCTACGACAAGGGGATTTACATCATCTCCGGCTATCTGGGAAATGTATTCGCCCAGGAATACCCCCTCTCGCTGTCCATCAGTATTACTTTTGAGCAAAGTTATAGCGGGGTGGATGGTGACAGCGCCAGTTCTACTGAGTTATACGCGATTTTGTCAGTCCTATCGGGGTATCCCATCCGCCAGGGAATTGCGGTTACCGGATCGGTGAACCAATATGGCGAAGTTCAACCCATTGGTGGCGTGAATGAAAAAATCGAAGGTTTTTTCAAAGTCTGTGTACAAAAAGGCTTAACCGGCGAGCAAGGGGTGATGCTCCCGGAAAGCAACACGAAGAATCTCATGCTGAATCGCCAGGTGCGAGAGGCGGTGGAGCAGGGGAAATTCAATCTATGGTCGGTGAAGTCGATCGGTGAAGGGATTGAAATTCTCACCGGTAAACCAGCGGGCAGGAAAAATCGTAAAGGTCATTTTCCGCGTCATACGGTGTTCGGAGAAGCCCAGCGCAGGCTACTGGAATATGTGAAACGCTCCCTGTCTCTGAAAGAACGATTACTTCCCGGCAAATCCAAATCCGGGCCGGACCCGGATGACGGAATAGAAGCTGAACTCAAACCCTCATGATTCATTATACCGGGTTAAAATCCGTTTTATTTTTCCCCAACAGGTTTGGTGGGCCGGGTCCGGTCAGTGTATAAGAATAATGAACACAAGCAATTACGGAATTCGAATTTAACAAGGTTCTTTATGTGGTTTTAGCGGCAGGTTTTCCGAGAAGCAATTTGAATTTCGTGTTCCATAATTTAGATTTGCCGGTGCCGATGTCTGGATTGAGTAAGGAATTTAAGCCTTTAAAAAAACACCCGACTACAGCCACCTTTCGTATCCAACCAACCGTGCAAGAAAAACGATTAAATTTGCCCGTTGGATACACAACGCTTTGGCACCTTAATTGATTACTACCTTTTAAAATATATCTGTAAAATAGTTTAGGAGTATACTTCAATGACGACCAAAAGGATGAAACGCGTAGACGAAGTGACCATTCGTTTCGCAGGCGATTCGGGCGATGGCATGCAGTTGACCGGTACCCGCTTCACTGAAACCACGGCCATCGTGGGCAATGATCTTAGAACGCTGCCCAATTATCCCGCTGAAATTCGCGCACCTATCGGTACTCTGGCCGGTGTGAGTGCTTTCCAGCTTAATTTCAGCTCACATGTCATCTACACTCCGGGCGATGCACCGGATGTGTTGGTAGCCATGAACCCGGCGGCGCTGAAAGTTCACCTGCGCGATTTGAAACACGGTGGAATTATTCTCGCCAATGCGAATGCCTACACGGAACGCAATCTCAAATTGGCAAATTGGGATAGCAATCCACTGGAAGATAATACACTGGATGATTACGTGGTTTATTCGGTGGAGATGACCAAGCTGGTGAGCAATGCGCTCCAGGATTCGGAACTTTCCTCCAAAGACATTGACCGGACCAAAAATATGTTCGCCTTGGGCGTTCTGTTCTGGATGTACAATCGCTCCATGGACGCGACGATTAAATGGTTGCGCGAGAAATTCAAAAAAAATCCGAATCTCGCTGAAGCCAATGTCACTGCGCTTAAAACGGGTTATAATTATGGTGAAACCGCGGAAATATTCACCACCACTTACCGGGTTGATAAAGCTGATATTGAACCCGGTAAATACAAAAGCATTACCGGTAACGTGGCGATTGCGTACGGGTTCGTAGCCGCTGCAAAAAAGGCGGGTAAAGAGCTTTTCCTGGGATCTTATCCCATTACTCCGGCCAGTGAAATCTTACATGCACTGTCGGCTTTGCGAAATTATGGCGTGAAAACTTTCCAGGCCGAAGACGAAATTGCCGGTGTCTCATCTGCTATTGGCGCCTCATTCTCAGGCGACCTGGCCGTTACCACAACCTCCGGTCCGGGTTTGGCGCTCAAGACCGAAGCCATAGGCCTGGCAGTAATGACGGAATTACCCCTCGTCATCGTTGATGTCCAGCGCGGAGGTCCTTCCACCGGTTTACCCACTAAAACCGAGCAGTCAGACTTGCTCCAAGCCATGTACGGTCGAAATGGTGAAGCACCCATGCCGGTTATCGCCGCCAAGTCACCCTCTGACTGTTTTCATACCGCATTTGAAGCGGCTCGAATCGCATTGAAATACATGACTCCCGTCCTGTTGCTCTCGGACGGCTACCTTGGAATGGGTTCCGAACCCTGGCGGATTATCAATCCGGATGATCTACCGGAAATCAAGGTCAGCCATCCGGACCAATCCATCCTGGGTGAAGATGGGGTTTTCAAACCTTATGCACGGGATGAAAAAACCTTGGCGCGGCCATGGGCTTTGCCCGGTACGCCGGGACTGGAACACCGGATCGGTGGATTGGAAAAAGAGGATATCACCGGGAATGTGAATTACGATCCCCTGAATCATGAAAAAATGATCCACCTCCGGGACGAAAAAATAAAACGGGTCGCCAATGAGTACCCGGAAACAGAAATATACGGTAGTCAAACCGGTGGGAAATTGTTGCTTATCGGTTGGGGCAGTACCTACGGTTCAATTCATGTAGCCGTTGAGCGGGCGCGTGAAAAAGGCTATGATGTTTCCCAGGTACATCTGCGCTGGATAAATCCCCTACCGAAAGATCTGGGTGGCATATTTGGGAAGTTCGACCAAATTCTGGTTCCGGAAGTCAACCTGGGCCAGCTCAGTAAGATTCTAAAGAGTACCTATCTCCGGGATATGGTGGGGTTGAACAAGATTCAGGGCCAACCATTCAAGGCTTCGGAGATCGAGGCAAAAATTTACGAAATTCTCGGCGAACGGGATTTGAAGATAAAGGGTGAAGACCATGAGTGAAGTAACTACACAAGCAATAAAATTAACACGCAAAGACTTCGTTTCTTCTTCCGAGGTTCGCTGGTGTCCGGGTTGCGGCGATTACGCCGTCCTGGCCAATATCCAGCGAGTGCTGCCGGATATGGACACAGCCCGGGAAAAATATGTATTTGTGTCCGGTATCGGCTGCTCCAGCCGCTTTCCTTATTACATGGACACGTACGGTTTCCACAGCATTCACGGCCGGGCGCCGGCTATCGCGACCGGAGTGAAATTGGCCAAGCCTGACCTGGAAGTCTGGATTATTACCGGCGACGGCGACGGCTTATCAATCGGCGGCAACCATATGGTCCATGTATTGCGACGCAACTTGAATCTGAATATTGTATTGTTTAACAACCGTATTTATGGCCTGACTAAAGGTCAGTATTCACCGACTTCCCGGTTGGGGATGGTATCCAAGTCTTCACCCTGGGGTTCAGTTGATCGGCCGCTTAATCCGGCCTCCCTCGCTTTCGGCGCGGAAGCGACTTTCATTGCCCGGGCGATCGATGTGGATGCCAAGGGGATGCGGGAAGTCCTGGCCCGTGCTCAAAAACATAAAGGCACATCGTTTGTGGAAGTTTATCAAAATTGTGTGATCTTCAATAACGGTGAGTTTGAGGAGGTGGCGAATAAAAAATCCCGTCCTGAAAACGCCTTGTTTGTGGAGAATGGCAAACCGATGGTTTTTGGTCAGGACCATGAGAAAGGCATTATCATTGATGGCAGCCACCCCAAGGTGGTGGAGCTCGGTGATAAATACACCCCGGAGAATATCCTGCACCACGATGAAACCAATCCAATCATCGCCAATATGTTATTGCAGATGACGCTGAACCCGGAGTTTCCAACGCCTTTCGGCGTGTTGCGGGCCGTGGAAGCGCCGACGTACGACGACCTGCTTTTTGATCAGATTACCGAGGCTAAAAGACAGCGGGGCGAAGGCGATCTGAAGACCCTGTTCTATTCCGGCGATACGTGGGAGATCTGAAACCGGGCCGACTAACTCGGCAAAATTGAATCGACTCAAACCGGCGGGATTTTTCCCGCCGGTTGGCATTATGGTATCTGTTGTGTTTCCTGAACTGGATGGGGTTCAATCCGATGAGTCCGCTTGGGAACGTTTAAGGTCATGCTTTTCGTTGTTTTCACGCGTCATTCGGCCGGTTTCACCTTCGTCTCAATTTGACGGGCAGGCGCGGGGAAAACAGCCGGAAGGGATGGGTCAATTTCTTTCATTGCCCAACGCTTTGGTTCTTGGATCAATCGCGCCGGAGGGAATAGGGCGTTAGCCTCATAATTCGTATGGTTGATTGGGCAAAAACAAGGATCAATTTTACATCTTTAAGCCACGAGCTGAAACTCGTGGCAATGAAAACAGAAACAATCCCACCCCGCTTTTCTTTAGATTTTGGATTGCACGAGCATACTGGTTTCATAAAGAGCGTCTAGTACGGTTTTTGTTCATGTAAGCGACAAATTAACGAAAACCGATTTAGTCCGGCAGCTGTCGGACGGAAATCGGTTTTTATCAAAGAATATCAAGTAGGAACCATTGGCTCCAATACAATGAGAAAAATTTAAAAGGGTAACTGCCGGAGCCCATTGAGCAAGTGTCCGCTGACAATGCTTCGGGAATCCCCGGCCGGGCCAATCATTGAGCATCGTACCGGCGGCTAAACTTCGGCGCTTCGATGCCCGACCTATAAAATTTTTGACAGCCGCCGAGGTTCAGGGGTAGTTTCAGCTTGGAAATAGGCCGTGGTTAAAGTACTATCCGCTAAATATTGATAACACGCTTAATCCAGGAGGACGGCCATGGAGTGGACGTCCAAAACGGTTACTAAAGAAATTCATTTTTACCGGGAAACCGGTGCCCCACTGGGTAAAAAAATGCCGCCTGAACTCACGGACCAACTCCGTGTGATCCGGGAAATCACCGGATATCAGGTTGTCAGCGACGATGATTTACACGCAACTCCTGTACCGGGACGGCAAAGGCGTCAAAAGTCCGGTTTGGGACTTTAAACCGCACCACACCGTCCGCCAGGCTGAGTGGAAATGATTGAAATGAAGGGCGAATGACCGCTTAAAAAAGTCTTTGTAATAATCGTTGTAAAGGAGGAAACAATGAAAAAATTAAGTTTAATTATTTTTGGTTTGACTTTGTCTGTATTTACAGTTGTCAGAGCTCAATCATATTTAAGTGGTGATATTGGAGGGATGACCCTTACAGCAGATACGGAATGGATAGTTTTGGACTCGGTCTGGGTGGAAGATGGTGACTCACTCGCCATTGAACCGGGGACTACAGTAAAATTTACTCCTGGAATTGATGCTTACCTGATAGTTAAAAGAGGTGGATACATCCACGCTCAAGGGACAGCGAGTGACCCTATTATATTCACAAGTGCAGCCGAGAACCCACAGCCAAGGGATTGGAAAACAGTTGGTTTTTTCGGTAAAAGTACCGGTCAAAATCCGGATTGGACGGTTGATTCAACTCATAACACAGGTATCTTACAATATATCATTATGGAATACAGCAATTGGAGTTTTGGTCTTTACAATATAGGGAGTGGAACCACGGTTGACCATATTTCAGCTATTTATGGCGGTGGATTCTATATTCTGGGTGGTAATGTGAATTTAAGTTACCTGTCCGTAAATGCTGCGTCAGGCAATGGAATGTGGATTAGGGGAGGTTATACCGGTAATATTGATGAGGTTTTAATAAATGGAGCCGTTAGAGCCATAGATATAGGCAATCTAAACAACACCAGTTGGGAGACCCAAAGCCAAACTGACCCGGATGCTCTGCCAAGAACGAATCCAACCATTACGCATCTCACCATGACTAATATTCGTGAGCTACCGATTCGGTTTAGGTTTGGCGGTGTGGGAACGATCTCACAATCCATACTGTATGAATATTCTTGGAATTGGACCGGAATCCGTTGCTACGATGATTACTTACTGAGTGATATTTCAATCGACAGCATTCAGCATTTTGAAGGACATAGACCTTTAGCTGGTAATTCAAATGCGGAACAAGTTTTAACAAATGTAATCGAGGATGACCCAATGTTTGAGGGATTTGTCCCCACTAATTCCGGAAATAGAGGAGCAATGACCGGTGGAGATTGGCTTTCAAGCTGGGGAAGATTTGTCCCCCTGGACAAAGTTGCACTTGTTTATCTTACCTGGATCGGAACGGTTTTACCCGGTGACACGGTTTTTACGGATTTGCACTTTGGTTTGTCCGAAGGTAACGATATTAGTTCCGCTGATGTTGAGATCGTCTATGATCCAGTACTGTTTGATGTATGGAATGTTATCCGCAACCTGGGTTTTTATTCTGATGCTGAAGTATCCGTCGTCTCTAATGTAATGGATGATACGATCTACATTTCTCTAACTTCAAATGCACCCTTAGATCCGGATGTTAACTGGGATGCAGTAAGGATATATTTCATTACCAAAGAAGCTTATGACGATACATCAGTCTTCATCACACCAGTATCTGTCTTAGTAAATGAGGATAATGAGGATTATGATTTATGGACCCACAATGGCTATACACGAGCTGATGTGCCGCATATACTACTGGGTGATGTCAGTCAAAATGATGATATAACCTCCTACGATGCCTCACTGATTCTTCAAAATCTGGTCGGCTATTTTTATTTGAATAATGTGCAGGAATATGTGGCAAATGTTAGTGGAAATGAAGGAGTAACAGCGTATGATGCCTCATTGATACAACAGTATATGGTAAACCTGATTGATCTTTTCCCCGCAGACACCGGCGGCTATTCAGCACCCGGATTTGGCGACCTGTCGATGAATAATGCTGAAATAGAGGCCGGTCAACAAATTGATATACCGCTTTACCTGTCAAATGGTGAAAATATTATGTCGTTTGAATGGTTGATTACCTTCAATCAGGAGCATTTGAGTTATGACGAAATTATATGGTCGGATTTACTCAACGATTTCACGATTGAAGTTAATGCCGAAAATGGCGAAATCAGGGTTGCCGCTGCTGGTCCGGTTCCCGATGGCCACGAAGGTGTATTTGCAACCTTACGGTTTACGGTTGACCCAAACTTCAATGAGGGTGAAACGACGGTATCGCTAATGAACCTACGTTGGAATGAAGAAGAAATAATGACGAATGTTGCTACTGCCACTTTAACGAACGTTTTGGGTATTGGTAATTCGAATAAAAACATTCCAACTCAATTTGGATTAAGTCAAAACTACCCAAATCCCTTCAACCCGCTAACAACAATTTCATTCCAACTGCCTAGATCTGTTTTCATAAACCTTTCAATTTACAATCTGGCTGGTCAGTTGGTTAAAACATTGGTAAATGAACACAAAAATGCGGGTTATCACTCTGTGGTTTGGGATGCAAGCAGCGTCAGTTCAGGAATATATTTATACCGAATCGAAGCTGGTGAATTTAGTAAGGTGAGGAAGTGTTTAGTGGTCAAATAGAAAGACAGGCTATCAATTTCATGCACCCGGCAGCGAAGGTTAGGACCTGATTTTTGGCGTGCCGGAGTTGGGTTGCCGTTTTATACGGACGGTATGATCATTACCAGGGGGAAGAAATGTTTCACGGCACGTTGAAAACAGCTCCCCAGATGCTTCAACCAACAGGGCTTGGGGCAACAATTCCGCCCCGCCACTTTAGCGCCTCCCGTGGCAAATCAAATTAGCGGTGTTTTGACCGGGTTGAGCAGGGCTCAAGCCCCGGTTGTTAGGATCAAAAAATGATAAGCAATGAAGTCAAGCTCGAGGTGCCAGCGGATATTCTGGAAAACTGGCAGGGAATTGCTAATATTCTGGCTGAGATGATTGGCATCCCGGCCGCATTGGTTATGCGATTTACAGACCCTTACATTGAAGTTTTTGTCTCGAGCAAAAGTAAAGGCAATCCTTACCATCCCGGGGCAAAGGAAGTATTATATGGCTCCGGTCTGTATTGCGAAACGGTGATCAAGACACAAAGCAAGCTTCACGTTCCTGACGCCCTGGCGGACGCAAGCTGGAGCAACAACCCGGATGTCAAGCTGGATATGATTTCCTATTTGGGCTTTCCCATTCTGTTGCCCAATAAGAAACCGTTTGGAACCATTTGTGTTTTGGATAACAAGCCAAACGAATATTCAAAAACAACTGAAAAGCTCATGCTGAAATTCCGTAATTTGATAGAGTCGCATCTTGAGCTGGTCTATATGAACCAAATTCTGGGTGATAAAAATAAAAAACTTACGGACTATTTGATGGAGCTTCAAGCTTTACGGGGACTGGTTCCGATCTGTTCCAACTGCAAAAGCATCAGAGACGAGCACGGCGCCTGGCATCCCATCGAACATTATTTTATTCGGCATCCTCAGGCTGATTTTAGTCATACCATTTGCCCGGAGTGCATGAAAAAACTGTATCCGAAACATGAAGAACGTTCCTGACAACCGCATCCTTTTTGGCTGGATAGTCTGCTGTTCGTCTGGTTGTATCCGTACGCCGGTAGGCGCTTTAAAACAGCAGGTAAGCTATATTGTCAGGCTCGTGAGATCGGGAAAAAGTAAAAGATGCAAATTACCGGTTTTTGCGGAATGAGTACCGGGCTTGTAGGCCACCCGCTTATTCTTGTGGCAGTTATTAACGCCCAGCTTTTTAGCGGAAAAGCATTCGTTCAACTTCCGGGCAATAACTCCGATTTCACCGTATCCCCCGAGCCGGACGAATTAACACACCTGGTCCGGGTCAGTTATTCCGACAGCATCAATACGCCTTACTCCAAACAGGTTCTGCCTGCGCTGGATTCTGCCAACATCGTTCAAGCAACCACGGATCGAATTTCAAGTCCTTCGTTAGCCTGGCGCCAACTGGCCTAGACCGAGTAAATTTGTGAAGCCTGGAGAATAAATTATAGTCGTTACATTACAGATTCATGAACAGCACCGGAAATTAGCGCGGACGGGTTAACCGGTCCCGTGAAAGTATTATCAGACATCCAGCGCGTTGCCCGAACGGACGGCGATGAGTTATAGGTGCGGGTTCTACCCTGTTCGAGTGCGGATACAACCGGTTTCGACCCAGCCTTAATTGATAGCGATTATTGTGATAATCCCATAATTAACCCTACAGAAACCTGGTCGGCGCATACTCAGGTTGCCCATGAGAAACAGGTTCAGGACTTCACCGTAATTATGTTGCGGGAGTGGGCGGAATATAATGGAGGCTCCGGTTATAATATTCTTTCCGATGCCAAATGTAACCAGTACCTGTGCTTTGGACCCGGGGGTGCACTTTGTTTCGAAACCTTGGTGGATTTTACCCGGAAAATATCCTGTTCAATGTACCCCTCAAACGAACCGTTTGCTTTGATGAACAACGAAACCGCTGATTATTACAACGGTTTTTTCTAATAAAGCGGATTAAACGGTTCTGCCCGCCTCCGCGGAGAGAAGTCACGGGTTGTTATATGGACAGAAATTAAACGTGCCGCAGCTTATACGGATCAGTATAATTATAGTTGTGGATACAAGGGGGTAGTAGCTTATTAAAAACTTAATATCCTGAGGTTGCGGAAGCACTCGTATAGAAGAGGTCGAAGGTGGAAAATCATTCGCAGCACAACAGATCAGCACAGTATAAAAAAAACAGCCTGACATTAGTGGGCGCCGTATCCATGGGCACCGGGGTAATGATCGGCGCAGGCATACTGGCCCTGACGGGGCAGATTGCTGAACTTGCCGGCTCACTATTCCCGCTCGCTTTTCTTGCGGCGGCGGTGGTGACCGCTTTTAGCGCATACTCTTATGTGAAATTATCCAATGCTTACCCTTCCGCGGGGGGCATTGCCATGTTTCTGCAGAAAGCTTATGGAAAAGGGGTAATGACAGCTGCCGGTGCGCTGCTCATGTATTTTTCGATGGTCATCAATCAGAGCCTGGTTGCAAAAACTTTTGGCACTTACAGCATACAATTATTTGATATTGACCCTGGCGGTTGGGTAGTACCTGCTTTGGGGGTAGGGCTACTAATTTTTGCCTTTCTACTTAACATCTCCGGTAACCGTGCGATTGGTCTTTTTTCACTGCTGATGGCCTTTATCAAAATTGGTGGTATTATCGTGTTTGCCGTTGCTGGTTTGTGGGTTGCTGATTTTTCGTTTGGAAGCAACTCCGTTAGTGTGGCAAATACACCCGCGATAGGGTTTATAGCTGCAATGGCTCTGGCAATTTTGGCTTACAAGGGATTTACCACGATCACAAATAGTGGCTCCGAGATTGTTGATCCCTATCGCAATGTTGGGCGTGCCATAATAATTTCAATTGTGATCTGCGTGGTGATTTATTTCTTGGTTGCGCTGGCTGTGGCCGGCAACCTCAGTTTGCCGAAAATCATCGCAGCCAAGGATTATGCCCTGGCAGAGGCGGCGCGTCCGGCTCTTGGTGATTACGGGTTATGGTTCATCGTTGCTTTAGCGATTGTTGCCACTGCTTCGGGCGTTATCGCCAGTATTTTTGCGGTATCACGGATGCTGGCTATGTTGACTGACATGAAGCTGGTTCCACACAGACATTTTGGTATGCCGGGCACCATCCAAAATCATACGTTGGTTTACACCATTACGATAGCAATATTCTTGACCATATTTTTCGATTTGACCCGTATCGCATCACTAGGGGCTATTTTCTATTTATTAATGGATATTGCCGTGCATTGGGGTGTGTTGCGCCACCTTCGCCAGGAGGTGAAGGCTAATGGAACTATTCTTATTACAGCTATTATTTTCGATGTAGTCGTATTAGGTGCATTTCTTATCGTGAAAGCATCCACCGACATGATGGTTATCTACGCAGCAGCGGCAGGGATTCTGGTTATATTCACCGGCGAGAGAATTTTCCTGCGCGAAACTTAAAATTATAGACACACGCGGCTGATTGAGCATTTTAAACAAAATGCCTCTTTTCCCATTCATTTTCCCGGTTGCCGGCGGTGTTTTTTTTCGTTCGTATTTGCTAATTCATTTAGTACGGTTTTTGCATATCAAGTGGTTGGTCCAGGAAACCGATTTCCAGGATTCACAGAAGGAGGAACCGTATGTTCCAATACAATGAGGAAGATTTGAAAGGGCAATTGCTGGAGCTCATCAAACAGGCATCCACCGACCTGCCGCGGGATGTGGCGGCGGCGATTCGGGCGGCCCGGGATAACGAGGATGAAGGCTCGGCCGCGAAAAATGTTTTCGGGATGCTGCTGAAAAATATCGAGGTGGCCCGGACCGGCGGCTCTCCTCTTTGTCAGGACACTGGCACTAATATCTATCATGTCCATATTCCCGAAGGTGTCTCCCTGCGTAAGCTGAAGCGCCTTATCGAAAGCGCCACCGCCGAAGCCGCCGCGCAAAGCCTGCTGCGCCCCAATGCGGTGGATTCCGTCACCGGTAAAAACACGGGCAACAACGTGGGTGAGCAACAACCCTTCATTCAGTTTGAGGAGTGGGACCGGGATGCCATCGAATTCGCGCTCATGCTCAAGGGCGGCGGCTGCGAAAATGTCTCGACCCAATACAAACTGCCGGATGCCAAACTGGGCGCCGGCCGCGATCTGGAAGGTGTTTACAAAGTCATTGTGGATGCCGTAAATGCGGCCCAGGGCTTGGGGTGTGCACCGGGTATTCTGGGAATCGGCCTGGGTGGGGACCGGGCAACATCCCATCTAACCGCCAAAACCCAGCTCTTCCGCAAGCTGCCGGATGTGAATCCCAATCCGGAGCTGGCCAAACTGGAAAAGCGACTTTACCACGACCTGAACAAGCTGGGCATCGGTCCCATGGGATTTGGCGGTAAAACAACGGTACTGGGTGTGAAGATCGGCGCCGTGCATCGTCTGCCGGCCTCATTTTTTGTCTCGATGGCTTATATGTGCTGGGCCTGCCGGCGGCATAGTATGACCTTAACGGCTTCCGGGGAGGTGCAATATGATTAAGCTGGAATTACCGGTTAGCGAACAAGTGATCCGTGAACTCAGGATCGGCGACGAAGTATCCATCAGCGGAAGCATGGTGACGGCCCGGGATGCGGCGCATAAATATATTCACGAGAATTGGCCCGACTGGCTGCATCCGATTCTGAACGACGGTATGATTTACCATTGCGGCCCCATTGTGAAGCAGCATGCGGATGGTCATTGGAGCTTTGTGGCGGCCGGTCCCACCACCTCGATTCGGGAAGAACCTTATGAAGCCGCCGTGATGGAGCATTACAAAGTACGGGCGGTCATCGGCAAAGGGGGGATGCGGGAGAAAACCCTGGCCGGTTTGCAGAACGTGGGCGGCGTTTACCTGCATGCCATTGGTGGTCTGGCGGCGGTATTGGCCCGCAGCGTGGTGAAGGTTCACAATGTGTATATGCTGGCCGAGCTGGGCGTGCCGGAGGCTTTCTGGCATATCGAGGTGCGGGATTTCCCGGCGGTGGTGACCATGGACAGTCATGGCGGATCGTTACACAAGACCGTCAAAGCCCACTCTGACCGCGTGGCGGAGTCACTTATTTTTCAGCATTAACCGGATAGAAATCGCGGTTATCCCAACGCCTGTCAGGAACATTGCCCGGGCAGGCGTTTTTATTGCGTCAGGGATTTTATTTTCATGTGCCGCAATTATATTCTTTACCTATGAACCCTGCGGCCACGAATGAAAAGACTCCGGAACTGATTGAAGCTTTCCATGTTCGCTAAAACACTTGCCGGTGATAACCTGTTTTGGCGCCATTTAAAAAAAGCGTTGTGGATATCCCTAGCCGGAATAGGGCTGATTCTGATCTTCTTGATCTATTTAAGCAAAGATCTGCCTTCTTTGGAAGAATTGGAAAAATTTGATCCTGATGTGGTGACTAAAATTGTATCCGGCGACGGAGAAGTGATTCAGGAATTATTCACCACCAAGCGCGTCCTGGTCAAATTTAACGACATTCCCCAATATGTAAAAGATGCCCTCATTTCCACCGAGGATCAGCGGTTTTATAAGCACTGGGGAATGAATCCGTTTCGAACGGTTTACCAGTTGCTCAATAATTTGATCACGGGCCGGACCCACGGCGCATCAACTTTGACGCAACAATTAGCGCGGAATCTTTACAATCAGATTGGATTCAAGAAAACCTACTCGCGTAAAATTCGTGAGTTGATCACCGCTATCCAGATCGAACGGACCTACACGAAGCAGGAAATTTTATCCATGTATCTGAATACCGTTTATTTCGGGCATGGCCTTTACGGTATTCAGGCCGCGGCTCACCGGTACTTTGGAAAAGATGCCAAAGCGCTCACAATCGACCAGGGTGCATTGCTGGTGGGGATTCTGCGTTCGCCGGCCATTTATTCGCCTCTGATTCATCCTGAGCGGGCGCGGCGAGTGCGGGATGTGGTGATCCAAAACATGTATCGGGAAGGCTATATCGGTCCCGTAGAGCGGAATTATTATCGGACTCAGCCGGTTGTAACCGTGGAAAACGATGAGACCGGCACTCAGAATCTGGCGCCTTATTTTGGCGAATATGTTCGGCAATTTATGGAGCAGTGGGATCAGCGGTTGGGTGTAGATCTTTACCGGGATGGACTGACAATCAAGACCACCCTTGATTCCCGCTTGCAACGCATTGCCAATCGAGTTGTTCAGCAACAATTGGCACACTTACAGGCTAATCTGAATCAACGCCTCCTGAGTGCGGACACCACGGAATTTTCACGTTTATTAATGGGTACCGGTTTTTCGGCTGATTCCGTGCGGCTGATGATCCAGGATTCGATTCCCATCGCACCGGAATTGCGCAGCAAACTGATCGTGCAGGGCGAACTTATTGCTCTGGATGTGGAAACCGGGCAGATTCGAGCCATGGTGGGCGGGCGTAGTTTTAAGGAATCCAAGTGGAATCGGGCGACCCAAGCCAAACGCCAACCGGGGTCGGCCTTTAAAATTTTCCTGTATACCACCGCCATTGACAACCGCTATCCGGTGACAACCGAATTGTTGAATCAGCCGGTGGTGATTCACATGAACGATACCACCGATTGGCGCCCGAAGAATTATGACGGCAGCACCGGTGGCCTCACGACTTTGCGGGAGGCGTTGCGACGCTCACTGAATCTCGTGTCGGTGCGCCTGATCCAGGAATTGGTTAAACCCTCGGCGGTGGTGGAATATGCTCACCGATTGGGTATTACGACCCCGTTGCGGGCATTTGATGCGCTGGCACTGGGTACCGAAGCGGTCATTCCCATTGAGATGGCAGCCGCTTATGCCACTTATCCCCGCCTGGGGGTCTGGAAAGAGCCGATTGGCGTTCAGGAAGTTTTGGATCGTTACGGCACCCTGCTTAAAACTTTTCCACAGGAACAAAAAGAAGTTTTAGGGCGGGGAACCGCCTATGTGATGACTTCCATGCTGCAAACCGTGGGTGAACACGGGACGGGTAAAACCGCACGCACAATTTACAGATTAAAAGTGCCCTATGCGGGTAAAACCGGAACCACCCAGGGGTTTACCGACGCCTGGTTCGTGGGATTTACGACGAAGTTATCCGTAGCGGTCTGGGTTGGTCTGGATGATCCGCAGGTTTCGCTGGGTAATCATCAATCGGGCGCCGTGGCGGCCTTGCCCATCTGGGCTCGCTTCATGAAAGCAGCCTACGATTCGCTGGGCTGGCTGGGACAGGAGTTCCCGATACCCCGGGGTGATGTGGTTTTTGCCAATATTTGCTCGGTGACCCACAAACTGGCGACACCTTATTGTCCCACCGTGCGTGAAGTTTTTTTGCCGGGTACCGAACCCAAAGAGTATTGCACCTTGCACAGCGCAGGTTCTCCGGCGCCCCATGTAGAATTTTAAAGTTGTCGCGACGTAAGTATTGACGATCAGGTATAAGCCCCTCGCGCGAAGCACTCGTAGCTGCAGGATGTTGATTATAAACAATATAGATCACAAATCCACAAACGGCCTGATTGAATGTGTTCAGTTTGCTATTTACCGCTATTGACGCCCTTTTTACGGGTTCGACAATATTGATTATTGAGTCTTTTCCGAAAAGATTGTAAAGGATACGCAGTTTGTTTTGTCCTCCCTTTTGAAAAGGAGGAATAAGAGCCGGACAAGCAGGCGGGCAGGCGGATGCGTGGGGCACGGCAAAAAAGATCGTCAGCTTCTTTTCGGAGCGAGCCTATGCTTTAAGCCGAGGCAAAGTTTTGGGATTAACGGGGATTGCAAGGCCCCAAGGCCAGCTTAGTAGAGATAATGCTTGATCTGCTCACCCTCGGCTTCGATTTTGGTCATGGCTTCAATGCCGATCTCCAGGTGTAAATTAACAAACTTTTGAGTAACGCTTTTATCACTTGATTCCGTTTTGATCCCATCGGGAAGCAGGGGTAGATCGCTGACCAGCAGCAACGCGCCCCGGGGAATATTGTTGGCCAGACCGGTGATAAATATAGTGGCTGTTTCCATATCAATTCCCAGCACCCGGATTTCACGTAAATATTTCTTGAACTTTTCGTCATGTTCCCAGACTCGCCGATTCGTGGTGTAAACTACACCGGTTCGATATTCGAGATTGCGGTTTACAAGGATTTGCGAAACATATTTGTGTAATTTGAATGAAGGCAGAGCCGGAACCTCCGGTCGTAGGTAATCATTGCTGGTACCTTCACCCCGGATGGCGGCAATGGGTAAAATAAAGTGGCCAATCTCGGTGGATTTTTTTAAACCGCCGCATTTCCCGAGGAACAACACTCCTTTAGGTGCAGCCGCTGACAGCAAGTCCATCACCATGGCGGCGTTGGGACTCCCCATACCATAATTGATGATGGTCAGGCCATCTTGGTTAATCGCGGTACTCATGGGTTGGTCAGCTCCGAGAACCGGGACATTGAACTTGGCGGCGAATTTCTCCACATAGTTTTGGAAATTAGTGAGCAGAATATAGTCTCCAAAACCGCTGGCGTGGACGCCCGTGTAACGATAAATCCAGTTTTCCACAATGCTTTGTTTGCCCTGCATGGCTAATTCCTCAAGTGCCGGATGTGTAAATGTGCATCCTGAATTTAAATATAATTGATGGCCTGATCTATCACAGACCTTTCCAAAAGTGAGTTGGGCGGAATTATTCCTTGGAATAGTATGCTGGTTGTGGAAAATTTCGCCAATGTTTTCTCAGAGACAATTGGGGGGATGGATTCGAAAATTCGGTATTCATTTCAGCGTTACGCTCATTGCAGTGCTGAGTTTGATTAATTGCACTTCCCATCCTCTTATGATGCCGGAACCATTAGCGCCGGGCGAGAGTTTTCACGGATTCTTGTTTTCTTCCGAGAACGGGCTGCCGGAGTATGTCTACCGCCGGAATATTCTGACTAATGCCGACTTGGGATTACGGGTTGGCCTGCTACCCACCCAGGGCGATGGGCTGGATATCCAGTACCGATTAATCCAAGTGGATAATCATATTCATTCCCTGGATCTAAGTGCCGGCTATGGTGTGGACCAAAACAATAATTTTAGCCTGACCTATCTCAATTCCAAAAAAAAGCCGCGCAAGAAAAAGATTCGGCAGGGCCGGAAGGTCTTCTACAAGGTTTCCAGGACAAACTTCAACTATTCTTATTTTGGCATTCGCTATATGCTTATTCCCCATGGACTGGGGGGTGATACCGTGCATCGCCTAGGTGCGTTGTGGGGCCTGAATTACAATCGACGTTGGGGGATCGAACTGGGATATTTCCATGATTTCGGGGGGGGACTTAAGACAACGGATTTAGGCCAACCATCCGAGCATGCCCCCATAACGGGATTATCCGCACGATTTTGGGTCGGCGGTATCAGACTCAACCAATAGCCGGGCAGCACGGAAGGCCTTTAAATAATTTAAAATTTTTGGACATAAAGGCGATGGATGTCACAAAAGTGTTTCATTTTTGTGACAGAAATATTCCGGCGGGGAATCCGCTTGTTTTGAAAATGGGTGGTTTCTATATTCATGGTACGCAAAGGCAGGAAAACAAAGGGTTTTTGCTGATAAAGGGGCAGGAGTGTAATCCGTGCCTTTTGGGTAGTGGTTGATATTATAAGGAGTTACCCCATGAAGAAACTGGTACCGGTTCGGTGGATGGCTATAGGATTGTTACTGATCACTTCGGCCATATTTGCTGATATCAAAGTTCGGCCCACTAACGGATTTATTTCATCCAGTAACGGCGCCAGAGACCTTAACTGGCAGGCCGAAACTGTAACTAATTCCAGTACCCGCGACGCTCGGGATATTGATTTGGCCTACCATGACGGCTCGTTCGAGGGCCAATTGGGGGTTGGTACCGGTGGCGCCGGATTTGGTGTCCGCTTCACCCCGCCCGGTCCGGTTTTCCTGACTGGGTTAACCCTGTATTTCCAGGGCGACGCCGCTTCAACTGCCGGTGTTGTCAGCATTTACGCTGACCCCGATGCCAGTGTTGCCGGCCCACCTTCGGTTCCCGTGGGTCCGGGCGATGGTTCCGCTGTTTGGGAATCGGCGCCGCTGGATCTTTCCAGTCCGGACGGCAGCCTGATCACCATCACGCTTCCACTGGAAAATGTACCGGTTAATAGCGGTGACTTCTATGTTGTCGTCTGGGATCAAGGTGCGTTTTTAGGAATTGCCGAAGATTTGCAATTGAATTACCTGGATCGGAACTGGGTAACTTTGGGAACTTGGTCCACCCTGAATGACGCGACCGGTGGTGATCCGACGCTCACCGGAAATTTTGGCATCACGGCTACGTATGTCCCTCAGAATATTGAGGGTTCCTATATGGTAGTGGCACCTACCGACTTGAATTTTGGCATTCTGCAAATTGATGATGGCGCGGTCTCGCAAGATGTGATTGTATCAAATTTGGGTAACACGGCTTTCGATATTACCGCCATCAATATTACCGGCGCCGAACTTTCCACGAACCTGACTGCTCCGGTTACGGTCGATACCAGCTCCCAAGTCACACTGGAAGTCACTTTGACACCGGTAACGGCCGGTCAATTTTCCGGTTCGATAGAAATTCTGTCCGATGCCGATAACGACACGGCCGTGACAGTCGGTGTCAACGCAACGATCTACGACGGATTCCCGGAATTTATGGTCTGGAATCCATCCGCTTCCATCAGCGGCCCGGCTATCGTCAGTACGCTGGAAGGCATGGGTTATACTGCTTTTGAAACCACGGATATTTTTCAGTTTGGCCAACCGGTTGACGCCGGGTATACGGCGGTTTTCGTCTGTCTGGGGATTTATTCCGACAACTACCAATTGGATCCGGCTCAGGCCGAAGTTGGCGCCTTGGTTGATTATATTGCCGCCGGAGGCGCCCTGTATATGGAGGGTGGTGACACCTGGGCCTTTGACACCCAGACACCGCTACATGCTTATTTTAACATTCTAGGGACGGCGGACGGCAGTGGTGACTTAACCACCGTCACGGGAGCAGAGTTCGTAACGGGAATGGACTTCACTTATTCCGGTGGGAATAATTGGATTGACCACCTGGAGCCGTTGACGCCGCAGGCTTTCGTAATTCATATCAATCCCGCTGATAGTGAAGCCTGCGGCATCGCCAACTTATCTCCCAATGGTAATACCATCGGGACCGCCTTCGAATTTGGCGGCCTGGATGACGGTGCTTCCACCAAAGCGGACCTGATGCAGGCTTACCTGGATTTCTTTAATGAACCCTATACCGACATTGTGCCTCCGGAAATCTCGGGTGTCACCCGCTTTGATTTTACCATGGACACCGCGGGACCCTATGTGATCGATGCGGTTCTTACCGATAATACCGAACTAGCCTCCGGTACCCTGTATTACACCACTGACGCCAGTAGTTTCACCAGTGTTGCCATGACTGCCCTGGGTGATGATGTGTATGAAGGAGAAATTCCGGGCCAACCGGTTGGTACTACCGTGGGATATTATATTGAAGCAGTCGATACAGCGGGGAATAGTGCCGTGGCACCGGAAACCGGCACCTATGCCTTTTCGGTACTCTCAAGCCTGCCGCCGGTTCACTTGGCGGCCGAATCCGGTTTAGACGGCCATTCGGTTCTGACCTGGGACCCGCCGGGAACAACGGCCCCGCCCCAACTGGATTGTGCTGATTACCTGATTGACGACTTGCCCTACAGTGCCACCGGGTCAACCGTCGGAATGGGTGATGATTTTGACGTCACCTTCTCGGACAATGAGGATGTGGCCTACCAACTCTATTTGCCGGAGCCAACCACGATCACTGTGACCTTGTGTAACGGTACCGACTACGATTCAAAAATAGAAATATTCTTTGACGATTGCGTCACCACTACCGGCAACTACAACGATGATTTTTGTGGTCTGCAATCGGAGTTGGACAATGTGTTTTTGGAAGCCGGAACCTACCTGATTGTTGTGGATGGCTTTGGCACCAGCGCAGGCAACTACACGCTCGACGTCTCGGTTGCCACCGCGGCGCGGAGTACAATTGTCGAAAATGTGAACGATCTGGGTTATGAAGTACACAAGCTGCGAAATGAAGACCTGGCGGTAAATTCCGATGTTTTAAGTTCCAGCTCGCGGCGTTATTTCGAGCCGATTCCTGAAACTGTTCGCAACCTGACCAATTACGGCATTTATCGCTCAACAATCTCGCCGGTATTGCTCGAAACGGCGAATATGGTGGACATGATTGATACGGTGGCCACGACCTATGATGATTCCGGTTTGACCAATAATACCACTTACTACTACCGGGTTAGCGCGATTTATAGTGACGACGAAGCCGGTTCTGAAGAGGTCAGCGCGGTGCCCCTGAACCATCCCCCCAATCCGCCGGTTAACCTTTCGGTAATTGCCACTGAAGGCAGCCTGGAGGCCCAATTAGCATGGGAATACCCGGTGGTGGATTATGACTTCAACCATTTTGCCGTTTACCGCGAGGATAGCGTCGTTGCCACCACCACGGATATGCAATATACCGACACGGCGCCGGCCGGCGGAAATTACCACTACTATGTGGTTACGGTTGATAATGATGACGCCGAATCTGATCCCACCAATGTTGTTTTTGTTGGGCTGGGAAATATTCCACCCCTCAACCTGATTGCCCGGGGTAATCTGGATGGACGGGTCGAATTAAGCTGGCTGCCGCCCAATGCCAATCCGGGTGAGCCCATGTTTGAAAGTTTTGAGGATGGCATTCCAGCCGATTGGCAAATCCAGGGCATTGCCGGACTACCGGAGTCCGACAGCTGGCGGATCTGGGTCTCTTCAACAGCTCCAGACGGTGCTCAGGTGGTTGAATGTGGTGATGGACAAAGTGGTGAATTCATTGATGAATGGTTAATCACCAACGATCTTCCCATTGGCGCCTTGAACAGCACGCTTTCCTTCTACCATTATGGTACAGCGCTAAGCTGGGATAATGCCCCTAATTATGTAAAAATCTCCACTGACGGCGGCGCTACCTGGAATACATTGTTGACTTGGGATCCTAACGCCGGAACAACCTTGCCTTCTGCCTGGACATTGGAAACCGTGGACCTGAGTTCCTACTCGGGGCAGACCGTAAAACTGGCTTGGGAATACACCTCCACGTATGGTGAATTCTGGTATGTGGACGCCATTGAGTTGTCCTCGCCAACGCGGGCCAATAACCGGGCGTTGGTTCTCAATCTTCCGGTTGAGCAAATCACGGACAAAAGTCAGGTAATGGAGCAGGATCCGGCCAATGTTGTTGATAATCATACCCTGTCCGGTCTGACTCCACGCACCCCGCGGACGCGGGAAATCACCGGTTACGAAGTGCTACGGGATGGTGTTTCACTTGCAAGTCTGCCCTTGGACAGCCTCCATTATACCGATTTTGCCATTACCAATGGCACGGAGTATTGCTATGTCATCGTGGCTCTTTATCCTGACGGCAACAGCAACTCCAACGAGAGCTGCGCCACCCCAATCAATCATCCACCCCTGGCGCCCACGAACCTCATGGGTGAGGCGGATGACGCCCACAATGTGACGCTCTGGTGGGATGCCAATTCGGACTATGATTTTGCATCCTACAATGTCTACCGGGACGGGGAGCTTGTCATCAATACGACGGACACCGCTTATGCGGAAAATCTCCCGGTCAGTAATGTATACACTTACCAGGTTACGGCCGTGGATGCGGAAGGTATGGAGTCTGCACCGAGCAATGCATTGGTGCTGCCGGTCGGCAATCTACCGCCGTCAAGTCTCACGGCTGTTTCCGGCCTGGATGGAACCATTGATCTGCACTGGACCCCGCCCTTTGGCGCCAGTGTGGGTGTGAACACCTATGGTGTTGACTTTGAAGATGTGGACTGGCCGGCGGAGTTGATGACCTACGATCTGGATGGCGACGGTATTACCTGGGCCCTTTACTATCCGGGGTCAGATGTGGGACATGATTCGCCCCAAGCCGCCGGCGTACTCTATAACAGTTCCGGCAACAACGACTGGTTGATTTCTCCGGTTCTGGAAGTTTCCGGCACCTCGACTTTCTCCTTCTGGGCTTCACCTCAGGATCCGGCTTACTCGGAAGAAAGTTTTAATGTCCTGGTCAGTACTACGGGCGGAACACCGGATGATTTTACGGCTGCTCCGGTTCTTAGTCATACTTTCCCAAGTGGCGTTGGCCCCGATGCTTATGAAGAGTTCAGCATTGACCTGTCCGGCTACGCTGGAAGTAGCGTCTGGGTTGCAATCCAATGTACTTCCGTGGACCAGTTCGTCCTGAAGGTCGATGACATCCTGGCCGATGGCCTGGCCAATCTACCGGGTGGGGTTTTAGCCCTGCGGACGGGTAGGCGCGCCACGACCCTACCTTATGCCACCCGATCCGAGTTTGAGCGCGCCGTGACCAACGGTTATGTCTATAGTGCTGCTCCGCGGAATACTGTACGGGATCTGCGCGAAATTTTCACCACCTATAGCCTCTACCGTTCCATGATTTCACCGGTAACGGTGGAAACCGGTAACCTGTTGGCAACGGTCGATACACTGACATTCCAATACAGTGACTTTCCGGTGACTAACGATTCAACTTATTACTATGTGGTAACCGCGGATTATCCGGGTGAACAATCCGTTTCACCGGAAGCAGCGGGCACACCCATGAATCATCCTCCGGCCATGCCCGTGAACCTCACCGGTGAGGGCGATGAATTGCTGAATGTTACCCTGGACTGGGATGATAATAACGATTACGATCTGGCATATTACCGCGTTTATCGTGAAGCTGTCCTGGTCGCGGATAATGTCATGGCGTCCGACTTTGGCGAGACGCTGGATTCATCCGGCGTCTATACATATTATGTCACCGCGCTGGATACCCAGGGCGCGGAATCGGAGACCAGCGACGCCATTCGCATTGCCGTGGGTACCCTTCCGCCGAGCCGTCTAACGGCCGAATCCGGGTTGGATGGTCAGGTTTACCTGGAATGGCGCGAACCGGGCTTAACCGGTCCGGCGCCCCTGGACTGCGCTGATGAAATTATCGAAGGTTTGCCCTACAGCTACATCGGTAACACGACCGGTATGGGTGATGACTTCGATATTAGCGGTTCCGACGGTGAAGATATGGCTTTCCAGATTTATCTATTTGAGGGCCAGTCTATTGATATAACCACCTGCGGCGCCGGTACCGATTTTGACACCAAACTGGAAATCTTTAACGGCGATTGCGCCACTACGACGACTCTCTACAACGACGATAACGGTAACTGCCCGGATTCGCCGGTTGGTGGTCTGACCTCCAGCATTAATGGTGTGAGTTTACCGGAAGGTGACTACCTCATCATCGTTGACGGGTTTGGCGGCGCCACGGGTAACTTCGAATTGACCGTTACCGAATCAGGAGCGGCGGCCGATGCCGCGTCCGCGGGATTCCGGTATGATCCGGCCCCGGAACTGGCCAAACTTGCCACGCTGGGTTTAGATGCCGGTGACTACAATTTCACCCATGCACCGATCATGAATCCGGCCACCCACGTCCGGTCAAGCCGGTCCTTCGAT
>CAZIWX010000017.1:0-32493 GCA_964543125.1 uncultured Lentisphaeria bacterium
ATATTCTGGTTTTCAAAACTCCAAAATCCATTGCACCGGTGGTGACTTTTCGGCACCAGGAACATGTTCAGGATTTTCGCTTTGCGTGTGTAACCTGCCATGAAGACCAAAGCTGCGTGAAGTGCCATGCTTATCAGTCACCCGCAGTTACGCCAATTGTTGCCACACTGTCTGAGCATCACAAACCCTGTAGCACTTGTCACGCAACCGATGCTAAAACCAATTGCACCCAGTGCCATAAGGAGGCTGTTACCACCTCCGGGTTCACCCATGCCATGACTGGTTGGCCCTTGAATCGCTTTCATCTAAAACAACAGTGTACCGTCTGTCATGACGCCAACCAACCAGTGAAACGCTTAGATCCCACCTGCACCAATTGCCACCACAATTTTGAGCCCGGTGAATTTGACCATGCCCGTACGGGGTTGGAATTATTTGAAGCCCATCAGGAAGCGGATTGTGGTAATTGCCATATTGACCGGAAATTCGGGCAAAAGCCCGGTTGCTATGAATGCCATGATGATAAAAATTATCCGGATGATCTACCCGGTGAGTGGTTGAACAAGAAGTGAGATCAATCCGTGCTAGCTGCTGACTCCTGGTTTTTCTAATTTATTTTTATTTCAAGACTGAATCTGATATCGTGTTTTGCACCCGGGCATTATTTATTGTGACACATATAGCACAACTTACCCTGCGGCAGACGCAGGAAATGTTGATTGTCCCCGGGGCCACCGAAGGCCACATCATCGATACCCAGCTTTCCGTGGACATAATGACAGGTATTGCATTGGATTTTGTGATCCGGCGACAGCGGTAAAATAATATTATAATCCCGTTCCGACCTTTTAAATTGGGCCAGAATATTTTTATTGACCTTATAAATATCGATACCCCAGTGATTTTTTTCGTGCGTATGGAGAGCATGGCATTTGTTGCAAGTGCCTTCCATCGTAGCACCCATTTCCCGGGCGACTTTGGCCGGCGTATTCGGATTCGGCGGGTGCAAATGACAAACCTGACACACCGAATGGTCCACACTTCCGTCTGCGGCGATCATTTTCAGATGAGGATTCATTTTCTGGTAATCCTTTCGGGCATGGCACTGATAACAAAAATCCAGCTCTTCTTTGTAGGGTCCCCCCCGAAGGAATGAAGCGTTGGAACGATCATATTTTACGGGCATGCTGTGACAGGTAACGCATGTCACTGAATCCGAATTGGCAAGCGGAAAAGTCGCTGGTATTTTTATTTTTTCACTTTTCAAATTAAGGTGGTACAAAGGATGAATGTCGGCATCCACCACGGCGGCGGAATGACATTGCAAACAGGCGCCAGGAACATAAGTGTCCCGGGCGGGTTTCTGATTGGGTGTATGGCAAATAGTACAATCACCACCGTGATGCGGATTTTGAGACCCTGGCAGCGTTAGTTGGGTTTGACCAAAGGTGATGCCCACCATTAAGCACAGGCTTACGAGCAAGAGTTTGTAATGCGTAAGGTGGTCTCCTGAACGCATTTGGATTGTATCGTATTGTGCTCTGGTGAACAGGTGATTTTCACGCAAATTCATGGGGTTTCCCTAGGTTGCTTATCTGAGAAAGAAGGACGCCCACCGGCCCTGAATTGATCTATAAATATCTTCAAAGAATGCTGATGCGGTAAGGCTTTGTTTGTCTATAACTAATATATGCCCTGCGCGGGAAATGTAAAAGGGTGAAGTATTGCAATCAGATTCTCATTCATCCAACCGAGGCTACTCCCGGCGAGGCTAATTACTATATTTGATTTGCGTTATTGATGTATGAAGGAGTGAAGTGATGTCTGATGTTCAAAATATGACGATCCGATTTGCAAACAAGACCGATATAGCGTTGATCCTCACATTTATAAAAGGACTCGCTGAATATGAACGCATGCCGGATGAGGTAGTGGCTACCGAAGCCAGTCTCCAACAGACACTTTTTGGAAATCACAAAGTTGCAGAAGTGATTTTGGGCTTTGTTGCGGAACAACCGGTTGGCTTCGCTCTTTTCTTTCATAATTATTCCACCTTTTTAGGTCGTCCAGGAATCTATCTGGAAGATTTGTTCATTAATCCTGAGATGCGGGGCAAGGGCTATGGGAAAGCTTTATTAAGTTATTTAGCCCAAATTGCTATCGACCGGAAATGTGGGCGGCTGGAATGGTCGGTTTTGAACTGGAATGAGCCAGCTATAAAATTTTATAAGAAGCTTGGCGCAAAAGCACGGAACGGATGGACTGTTTACCGAGTGACCGATGATCCGCTTGATCAATTGGCTCAGGAGGGAAGTTATTAGATTTGGCTTGCCCGTAGTGAAGTGCTCTAATATCTTTGCGCGCTTTTTACCAAGGGCAGAGTAGCTCAGTCGGTTAGAGCATCGGTTTCATAAGCCGAGTGTCGGCGGTTCGAGTCCGCCCTCTGCTACAGTTTTGTACTACACTTATGTTCTATACAGCCCAACCTATGATAAGATTTACATCGGGATGACCAATGATGTGGAACGACGATTATTTGAGCATAATACGCGTAGTACTCATGGATGGACCAAGCATTACCGGCCCTGGGTTCTGATCCATACGGAATCCTTTCCAACTTAGCCAGAAGCTTTACGGCGTAATCGAGCACTACATCGGTGACTTTGAATCAGTTCGACTCTTATATCCAGAGTTTAAAGACATTAAAACCATCAGTCTCATTGTCAGATTATCCAAAGGAATTGTGCAACAATACATTGACCTTTTACCGTTAGAAAATTAAAATCTTAACATCCTTCGGTATCATTTGATACTATTTCAAGTAGAGCAGTTTGATAGCTTGGGAATACGATCTGGCTTCCAATCTGGCGAAGTAGATGCCGGTTGAGACTGGTTGCCCGGAGTCATCGGTTCCGTTCCATTGGTATTGATGCCAACCAACCGGCTGGGAATCGTAAACGATGTTCCGGATTATTCGGCCGGTGATATCGTAAATGAATAATTTGACAGTTGTTTGTTCCGGTATTCCGTATCTGATCGTTGTGGTTGGGTTGAAAGGATTGGGGAAGTTGGGAGCCAGGTATACTGTTTCAGGTGGTTGTATGCGAGTGTCACTATTTACAGAAACTGTTTCCTGATAAAGGGCCGAAATGTCCTCGGCCGTGAGCGCGTAATCATACAAACGAATATCATCTAAAATGCCCTTAAAATTGTACTGGGTATTCCCCGGCAGCACCTGTCCGATGGTGAGGTCGAAGCTGGTCGTCAAAATATCACCTGAGAAAGTGGTGTGCTGGTCCAACGCCCCGTTCAGATAGATATCAAAATTTATCCCATCATAGATAGTCACTATATGGTAATCGGTGTTTAGCTCCAGTTCGGTGGCTGAATCCAGATCGCGAATGCCACTGGTGGTCTTCACGGTCCAGCGGATACGCTGATTGGTGATGGATATCTTCCAGCGATTCTCCCAGTTGCCGTGGCTGATAGGATAAGCCTCCCGGCCGAAGAATTCCTCGACATTGATCCACAAACTAATGCTAATGGCATTTGTGAAATTCAAACTGCTGGTATTAGGAATCTGTACCCGGTCGGCAACGCCATCAAAATGAAGTGCGGCATTGGGATTTCCGGCCCGATCAGCCACGTAAGTCGCTCCTGAAAGAGTACCGTTGTTCCCGTACCCACTGTAATCGTTCACATTCCCGCTAAAAGGCAGGTATAAGGCCGGATATCCGAAATCACCTCCCGTAGAATCGGTGACAACGAGATTGACTGTTGCGCTGTCTGAAGCCGCATAGGGATCTTCCACTAGGCAACGGATGGTATACGTCCCCGCCGCGGCGGGCGCCAGCCAGTTTACTGCTGAACCGCTTCCACTCAAAGTCCCGCCACTCGGAGCAGTCCAGTAATAGGTGAGCTCGTCACTATCTTCATCGCTGGCCAGACAGGTGATGACGCTGGTCATATTCGGCCCGACGAAGGCCGGCTCGGCGTCAAGAGACTCAATGACAGGTGCATGGTTGAAATGCTGCACAACCTGTAATGAATCATAAGCGATGGTCACCAGACCATCCCCATCAAGGACGTGGATGCTTAATTCGTAAATCCCTGTATCAGCAGGCGCCGTGAATTGGATGCTGGGACCGGTAGCAGCGAGTTGATTACCTTCCATATACCAGGTAAATCCCAGTGTTTGTCCGTCTTCACGATCTTCAGCCTCACAGAAGAAATTTACGGTTGACGCGGCTTCCACCACCGGCGTCGGCGTGCCGAAACTCTTGATCCGGGGCGGGTGATTTACCACAATTCCGGCGTCATAGTCAACGATGATTCCATCAATAAGCAATTTCTCAAATTCAAAGGTTTGACTCCCCCCGGCCGGAACGACAGCCACCAGCCAGGCGCTATCTCCCATGATATTCAAGTGAGCAGTATCCGTAACCGCGCTTAAGACAATCTGGTTGGAGGTCAACTCATAAATATCATGCATACCCGGCGGCAGCGGCAGGTCAATCAGCCTGGGCGTAGCATAGGGATTATAATAAAGGAAGGTCGGGTAAGCCGGAGCATGGTACCAGTCCGTGGCCAGCAGATCCAGTTGTAGAATACCTGGAATATTGGTGGTGTCCACCACGGCAGCGAGATAACCCACCTGGGAAGAGCTGTAAAGAGAAAGGTTCGTAGCACCCCAACCGCCACTGATGGCATCCCCGGTGGCATAAGGACTTATACCCATCCAGGTCTCCCGCAGGGATTCATGGGCGATGTATGAATTCGGATCATACTCAAAGGACCAGCTCTCACTGTCCTGATTCTCAGGTGGCAGATAATTGGGATAGAAAAGCCGGCTGGCATTAGCCAGATTAAGAATCCATTTCCCCAGGGCCCGGGCAAAACGGTCATCATAGCGTGCCAGCGGCGCCAGGGCACCGGCTTGCTGAAAGCCATTCATGGAAAAAGCGTAGCCGTCGTAGAGAGCCTCTCCGATAAGACCATCGCAGTCATAGCCGCCCCAGTTGCCCAGGGTAGCGCCCCAGTTTCGTAAAGGAGTAATATCAAAACACCAATTCAGAAATTTCTCCACATCGTAATTGGTGCCTAACTCCGCATTCATACGGGCGGCAATCACGGCGCCATACGGCATCTGGACCTCGTAGGCAGGATTGCTGGTGCGGGCATTCAGGAATTCCAGAGCCCATTCCGCCCCCATTCTCAAGCTGTCCTCGCCTAACTCGGTGTAAGCGAGGTAGAGCAGCCAGCCGATGGCCCCGGCCGCCTCGGGTTCCACTACGCCGTTGTCATTGGGTGTCATGGTGGACAGCGACCAGGCCCGGTGATTGAAATTCCCAAAATTCCAGGGATAGGCGTTACCACCCATGGTTACCACAGCCCGGAACCAGCGCCGGGCAACGCTTTCGAATTGCTGAGTAGCCACTCCATAATCGTCGTACAGATCCCTGAGCTGATAGAAAAAAACATTGGGCATCGTGTCGTACCACCAATCATTGCCACTGGAGGTTACAAAACCGTTCAGATATACATTCTCGCTGGGACGGTTATTGAACCACTCCTGACTGCCCAGCACGTAATTGAATCCGGCCTGATTGGATTTATCGATCCCCATCAGGGAGGCGCCCACCAGCGCCGGAATGCAATTGATTCCTTCGGCGTTATTGGGATAGGGCGTGCCCACCACCGTATGCAAGCCGAAACTATTATTTTCGGGGTAGTTCACCGTATTTGTATTTAACCAGGACAGAGGCAGATAATCTCCGCTGGCAGTCAGATCAAACACCAGGGAATCATAGCCCCGGGCGACCTCCTTCCAGTCACGCATTTCATAGGGTTGTGGAAAGTTCGGCATCAGTTCAATGCGATCGATATTAATCTGCTGGGCCGGCAGTAAAACAACGAAACAGTTCAGTATCAGTACGGTGCGGAAGCTAGACATTATGATCGTCTTTCAGGACATTTCTTTCCAAGTTACGATAAAATCTTCATTTTGCGAAGATCAAAGCCTGATGATTGCGAATAAATGCCGGGCTTGAAGCGCAGAATTCGGATACTGTTGCCGGGCAGGCAACGCCAACCTGAATCAAATACTTTGAACACGGAGGTCCTTACCTGTGCAGGAACTAATTCTCCCAGGTCCACAGAGCAAGAACCGAAAAGAATCTTATCGAAATAATTTATAATCGGATTTACCATCCGCCCCGTGCCTGAATAGCCAGGAGGCCTTCAATGGTGGATTCAGCACCTGAATTCCGGTTTACTTCATTTACAGCAGTAATCCCATCAAAGAACCGGCCGGATTCCGGATCGTACATCCGGGTCATGGCTGCATTCTGACCTTTGAACCAGGCAAATACCTGCTCTGCACGCCGCTGATAATCAGAGAAACCGGTTAGTGTGGCCAAGGCCTGCATCCCCCGATAAGTGGCACTCAGGCCATAGGCGATTTGCGGGTAATCACGAACCTGCCAATTACCAAGCGAATCATATTTAATCTCGGCCGGAAAACCACGCTGGATGAGGGCCGGTACGAAATGATCGGCCCAAAGCCGCACACTGTTCAAATAGTGTTCATCACCCAGGAGCGCATAGGCCTTCAGGAGCGCTAGCGCCTGATTATTGCCCCAACCATGCCAAGTATTTTGCCAGCAGAAATACATACCGGAGTATGGTTCTTGCTCTTTTATAAATTGCCAGCCAAGCAAGGCCTCCGCCAGGTACCTGATCTCCCGGTGATAGTCGAATTCTCCCAGCCCCTGAACGCTTGCCAGGGCGAGAAGCAATTCGGCGGATTGGTCCGGAGCATTTTTCAAATTCCAGCCGGGACGCTTCGTCCCGTCCTTCACTTTAACCATCCGGGGATAGCTGGAAAAAAGTGAATCAAGCCGGGGCTGGGAAGCCAGGAAACGGTTGGTGATCCTTTGAACTAAATTTTTATAAGCGGATTGGTTTTCGAAGATTCGATAGCCTGCTCCCAAACCGCGCAAGCCCCGGACCGCCCACCAGCCAAACGAAGCAACACTGGTCCGGTATTCTTTGTTAATCGAGCCGTCCTTGAACATGAAGTTGTACCACAGACCATCCTCCCGGCTGAGGTACAGGAGAAAACGAACCATGCCTTCCGCGACAGGTATCAGATCCCGGCGCTGATGGTGCCTGATCTCAAATTCCAGGATGTTCATAAAACGTCCCACGTCGTCAACACAGGTGATACCTTCGCCTTTGGCCGCCACCGGTGCATAGCCGGGCGCTTCCGCGTAAATGGCGATCCACATCAGCGTTTCGCCTTCCACGACGGTGCTGTCTACCAGGTTGAGTGCATGATTCAGGTTCCCGGGAATGCGGTTGACATCCTTACTACTGCAATCTATAAGGCTATTCAACAGGAAGCTCAGAAGCAATATCCTGAACAACAGGCTCATACCAGCCAGTCCTTCTTTTCGAAAACGACGTCACTCTTGAGGATATAGGCGGCGCCGATCATGCTGTCAGCCCCGGCATAAATAATATCGTAACGGTCATCCCGGTCAATAGTGGCACAACTAAAGATTACATTCGGGACCGGGCCCCGGCGTTCCCATTCCTCCTTTGATTCAATGATGGGTTGGCTGTGCCGCGCCAGTACTCGTCTGGGGTTGTCAGGATCAAGCAAAGCTGCTCCCAGGCGATATTGCCGTTTATCATCCACTGCGTGATAAATCAACAGCCAGCCTTTAGCATGCGGAACGGGTGGTCCGGCGATGCCGATCTTGCGGGCTTCCCAGCCACCGGGTATGGGACTCATGATGGCGGTATGATTCGTATAGATTTTAAAGTCTTGCGTGCCGGCGATCCAGATGTCCACCCCCCGGCGATGTAATAGCAGGTATTGATTGCCGAACTTCTGCGGGAAAAAAGCGGCATTCTTGTTTTTCTCATCCAGCACGACTCCCTGCCGTTCCCAATGTTTACAATCATCACTCAGAGCCAGGCAAATCCGGTAATCATAATGATAGCGACCACCGAAACCGGTGTAGGTCATGAAAAAACAACCATCCAATTTTACGATGCGCGGATCTTCAGGTCCCCGCAGCTCTTGAGGAACATCATTTTTCAGGATTGGTTTTGGCAATCGTTGCCAATCGACAATATTTTCGCTCCAGGCATAGCCTAGATTATTTACATAATCCCCGAAACTTTTGTGTCCTCCGATGTTGGTGGCGCGATAGATCATGTGATAAATCCCGTTTTCATAAACGGCGCCGGCATTGAAAACCGCGGCTCGTTCCCATTCGTGCTCCGGTATGGGTTTTAGAATCGGGTCTGGCGTGTAGCGCGTTAATTCCAATTGTTCTGATCCCTTCTTTAATAATTGGTAATGTAGCTATTAATTTTTAAGTCCTGATGTGGCCATACTCTCAATGAAATATCTCTGAAAGAAGGAGTAGATAATGATAATGGGGGCCGCCAGCAGTGTTGCGGCAGCTAATTGAATACCAATCTGGGCTTCAGCCTGTCCGCCGATGGCAAACAGAGTGACCAACTGTGGCAGGGTCATGAGTTTTTCCAGACGAATAACTAATAGGGGCCAGAGCACATCATTCCAGGAAGCCATGAAAGCGATAATGCCGACAGTGATGAAAACCGGTTTTGACAAGGGCCAGATAATGCGGAAAAGAATCTGGAACTCTTTACAGCCATCGATCCGGGCGGCATCGATAAGGTCTTGCGGCACATCCCGGAAGAACTGCCGGAAAAGCAATATCCCGAAAGAATTGATCATCCCCGGCACAATGAGACTTAAGTAGGTGTCCACCCAACCAAATTTGACCATAAGGATATACATGGGGATCAGGGTAATCTGAAACGGGATCACCATGGTGAACAGAATGACAGCGAAGATCAATTCGCGGCCCGGAAACCTGAGCCGGGCCAGAGCATAACCCACGATGGACCCCCAGAACAGGACGCAAGCGGTGACGGAACCGGCAACAAACAGGCTATTCAGAAGAGCTCGGCCGATGGGAATCTTGGCCATAACGGTACGGTAATTATCCAGACTCATATTAGCGGACCACAAACCAATCTTTGCGATTTCCATTTCAGGCTTAAAAGTGGCAAAGAGCATCCAGATAAAGGGATAGGCGAAAATAATACCGCCCACGGTAAGGGCCAGATAGATGGGTAGGTTTTTCATTCCGCGCATCTAATCGCGCTCCACGATTTTTTTCTGAATGAGAACCACTATTAGAACAATAATTGCAAAGAAGAACCCCAGGGTCGCGGAATACCCCATGTGTCCAAAAGAGAAAGCTTGATTATAGATATAAAGTATGGCTGATAGCGTGCTGTTCATCGGGCCACCACCCGTCATGACAAAGGGCTCGATAAAAAGTGAAAATCCGCCAATGGTGGAGAGAATTATTACCAGAACCATGGTATTGTTCAAGGCCGGGAGGGTGATTTTGAAAAATTTCTGCACAGCTCCCGCCCCATCGATTGAAGCAGCCTCATAGAGATAACGTGGTATATTTTGCAGTCCCACCAAGAAGAGGACCACGTACAGCCCCACATTCTTCCAGGTTGCCATGATGGCAATGGAAGACATCGCGTAAGCCGGATGATTGATCCAGGGCACCTTATCGAGGCCGATTCGCAGCAGTAACAGGTTGAGCAGACCGGTCTCATATCCGAATAATTGCCGCCACATGATGGTGATAACCACCCCGGACACGATCACGGGCATGAAGTACAGTGACCTGAAGAAGCCCCGGAAGCGAATCTTTTGGTTCAAGCCCACCGCGAGAAGCAGGGCCACAATGATTTGCAGCGGGATGTGAATAGCGAGAAAGAGCAGGGTGTTCAGGATCGCTCTGAAAAATTGGGTATCCTGGAATAAGCGTACAAAGTTCCGCAGTCCCACCCATTCCATGGGAGTAATGATGTCCCACTTATGAAAAACAAGCAGGAAGGAGAAACCGATCGGGAAGGCAATGAAAAAACAAAAATAGATGATATAAGGCAGAGACATCACATAACCGGTGAAACTCTCCCGTCCCATTCTGGTCAGCATGCCTTTCATTCAGCGCGATTCCATTCCATAATCACCTTAGCCCGTTTAGCGGCACGGTGTATCGACTCAGCAGGTGTACGGGCGTTGAATACCGCCGAAGCCTCAAACTCCTGGGAAAGCGCATCGAAGATTTCTTTTAATTCAGCCGCTCCATCTACTCCCCGTGTAAGCGTGGCCTGTTCGGCAAACCTGGCCATCCTGGGATGCTGAGTGAAATAGGCGGAAAAATAGGGATCGGCGATCAGCTCCTTCCGGATGGGAATCTGACTGCAAAGCTCCAGCAGGCGTAAATCCGCCTGCTTCGAGACAAGGTACTTGGCAAATTCCCAAGTCTCTGCGGGATACTTAGTAGTACTGAAGATTGAGATATTCTTATGGTCGCCATAAGTATACAGCGGCCCCTGGTAATCATCGGGGACCGGGATTGGGAAGAAATCGTATTCGAACCCTTCGGACTTGAATTTTTCCACATGGCTGATAGTGTAGGGACCCGTGATGGATATAGCTAAATTTCCGCCGATAAACTGATCACCGGCAAATTCAGTAATGGGGAAATAACCATTTTTATAGATCTGGCGGAATAGTTCAAAAACCTTCACGGAGGCTTCATTATCAAAAACAAGCTTATCACCGTTAAACAGGGTTTTTCCACCGGATGCAGCGATATAAAAGGGGTAATAGTCAAAGAGCCGTTGCCACCAGATGGGCTTGATATTGCGATACCCCAGCCATTGATCAATCTGACCATCCCCATCCCGATCCCGGGTCAGCTTCGCTCCGGCCGCCAGTAATTCGGAATAGGTGCGCGGCAATTTCTTGATGCCGGCTTCCCGAAACAGCCGTTGGTTGTACATAACCATGATGGGATTCGTTTTCCAGGGAAGCTGGTAATAATGACCATCACCGGCCGCAAAGGTCGCCATTAAGCCGGCTGGAACCCGCTTGAGGTTATATTCATGAAAATCAGGGAACTGATCCAGGCGAACGAGACCACCGGCTTGCACGAACTCATCCATGGCGCCGGGCCACATGTTGGAGCAGATGTCCGGAGTGGTGCCCCCGGCGATGGCCGCCAGCAGAACTTCTTCAGAGGACTGACTGGCTGGAATGGGCTGCAAACGCACCCGGATCGGATGATTACCCGTGTTCCAGGCCGCTACCAATTCCTTTGCCAGTGCGATCTCATGGGGATTCGATGAAGACCAGTAAGTGATGGTCCTCGCTTCGGTCTTACCCCCCATGGAAACGTGTTTGTTATTAGAACAGGAAAAGATAAGACCGCTAAGGATTGGGATAATAATGAAGCAATTAAAGTAATTATTCCGGCGGAAGAAAAAGGTGTAATTAAAACAGCGCATGCTCCCGAACCGGATAATTAAAACGTGAAGCCGAGCGTATAGCGCGGGATCGTACCCAGGCGGCCCATGTCGGCATAGGCATAATCAATGCGGATGTTGGAAGAACCAAATAAGGTGTAATTTAAGCCTGCACCGAAGGTTAACCCTGCTTCAGAATTCGTTTGAAACAGGGCTTTATAGCCTGCTCGCAGAAAGAGAACCTTAAAAAGTTTCAATTCCGTTCCCAGATTGATACTCTCAGAGGAGTTGATCGGGTGCAGCGCATCAACTGCGAGCGTTAATTGAAAACCATCGCCGGGATTCATGGTATAGGAAAGTCCGAATTGCATATTCAGAGGCAGTGACCATTCATCGGTCAGTAATTGACCCATGATTTTGTCATTGTGACCCAAATGCATGGGATCCGGATCGTAATAAATAAGCAGATCACCCCCATTCAGTTTCAGTCCCGGTCCAAAATTCGAGATACACCCGCCGATGCGCAGGCCCTTCACTCCGGTCTCGTACAAAGTTCCGATATCAAAGGCCAGACTGCTGGCCTTTTCATGCCAGATTCGTTCACTGATGTATTTCGCATTCGCTCCGATGGAAAAGCGGTCGGTAAGGTTGCGTGCATAGGACAAACCGAAAGCGACACTGGCTGCGGAATATTCTTCACCATTCCCTTGGGGATATTGGACGGTACGTACCGGTTGATTGGGCACGGACATGGTATTGATGAATACGCCGATTGATCCCAGGTTGCTTCCCAGGGGCATTGTAGCCGCAATAAAATTGAAGCTGACATCGGTGATCCAGTCAACCTTTTCAAAAACACTGCTGGCATTCTGAATACGGCTTAGTCCGGCTGGATTCCAGTACAGGGTGATCGCATCTTTGGCCACGGCCACATAGGCACCCCCCATGCCCATACTGCGGGCGCCGGCGCCCACTTCCAGAAATGCGGCCGAGGTCGTGCCCACATTGGTTAAGCGATCAGCTCCGTATGCAAGCTTCCCAAAGCAGCCTGTGCTCAGGATAATAATTATTACAAAAGTCATCCGATTAGTAGTGCTCATTTCAGTGCCCCGGCTCTTAATTTAAATAAGTAGCAAAAAAGTCGATTTTACGCGGGAGACCTTCATCACCGGTCTTGCTGGTCATCAGCATTTCTTCATTAATGCTGATGGTTGCGTTTTGCTTCAAGTTTTTACTCAGTTCGTCCAGTTCGTCCGCAGCTATTCGGCCGGCAGTTTCAGGAATGCTTGTTTGGGTTGTGAGGACCCTCTGATAGATGGACTCGTCCAGTTTAGCAGCCAAAAGACGTTCGCGCCAGTACTGAAAGTCTTTTCGGACGGCAGGAACATCCGCCAGCCCCTCGGTGCGCCCCTGCCGGGCGAATACAATATCCCGGACATAGATTCCGATGGCATTTATCAAACCGTTCCGCAAACCGGCCGGGGATGTTTGAACCAACTTCCGCGGATTCATTTTATAGAAGAATCTGAAATCCTTGACCAATAGGCGGCCGGACTTGAAAGCCGCCAATTCCAGGTCATTCAAATCATCAACGTCACGGACCGGCCGGTTCAACTCACGGGCCGTTTCTCCGGCTAAGCTGTCTGCCCTGGGAAGTTGCCGCCAAAGCACCTGTGTGAGTTGCTCCAGAGTCCGGCGGCGAATGCTGAGGCCCTCCGGCGCCATGACTTTCTGAACGAAGTTGAAGGCGAGTGCGTGTTCGCGTCTTTTCCGCACTACGCTACGATAATGCTCCCGCTCGAGCTGGTACTGATTTTCCGATGTCATGCCGTTCGTTTCAGTATTCACGAGTCTGAACACATGGATTGCCCCCTTCCGGAAAACAGGGCCACTCACTTCATTAAGACCAAGCCCGTATAGAACTCCCTCCAGTTTAAGATCAACATCATTCCAATTGACGAGATCAACCTTGCCAAAATTATCCGTTTCCACCGTTTTTGTGGCCGGGCTGATGCCGACATGCGACCAGGCCGGATTCCAGACGCCGGGGTTGAGCTCTTCGTTGGAATCGACTATTGCGTGCTGCACCCAGAGCGTCCGCTGATCTCTGTCAAATGCCCGGCGGCAGTCCTCATCGGACACTTGCACTTTTTTGCGTATATGCCGCCTGAATAATTCCCGGCGAATAGCTGCGTCCTCCAGATATTCCAGCTCTCCGGCTGTCTCGGTCTGCTGCTGAAGTCCCCGGCGTTCGGCCTCCTTGGCCAGGAGAATTCGTTGGATTATCCCTTCCAGCACGCGGTTGTAGGCTTCCTTTTTTGAACCTGTCAAGCTTGAGCGGGGACTCGTCTCATAGGCAAACACAAAATCGTCCTGACTGATGGAACGGCCGTTTACCCGGGAAAGACTCCGGACAGGCTGCCGTTCACAGGCGGCCAGCAGGAACAGCAAAAAAAGGATGAATAAACCTGATCGCATTTTTATGGAATCCTTGCTCCTATTTAATAACGCTGAATCGTCCCACATGGGTGCCCACGCCCGGTGCATCCACTTGGTAGAAATAGGTGCCGAATGAAATCTCATTCCCTTCGCTGGAGAGAAGATCCCAGGCTTCCATCCCGTTATCCGCCGTTGCCTGGTGTTCGATCGTATCCACCAGATTGCCGTTCAAGGTATAGATTCTTATGGTGCAGTTGCTTGGCAAGTTGAAGAATTGGAGTTTGCGCTCACCCCGCCCGAACTTGAAATGATTCTGCGGTTCCCAGGTTGCAGTAACTACATAGGGATCGGGAACGACGTAGATGTCACCCAGTTCAGCCTTAGCCAGGGTATTGCTTGAATCGGCGCCATTAATGGAAAACCGGTACTTCTCCCCATCCCGGAATGGCTTTCTGGTCTTCAACAGATAGATATCACCCGGCCGGGGGGGATCGATTGTAGCGGCCGTAGTGTCCAGCACGGGTACACCGCCCACCCAGAGCGTGTCCACCGTATACTTTGATTCAAAGCGGATCACCCAGGAGGTGTGCTTTCCGAAGATAAAATCATCATCCGGTACGATGAGCACGAGGTCGTCGCCATGGTTGTAACTCTGACTGCCATCATGATCCCACAACGCAAAGGCTGCTTCCGTGCTGTCCGTGAGGTTATCAATCCGCACGTTGACCATGCGTGAGCTGAGGCCGAAAGCATTTTCAGTCTGCGTTTCATTTGAATCGAGAAAGATAATCTCATAATCAGCGGGCATATTCAGATTCAGTCGCCGACCGGCCACATTTTCCCAGTCCGGATTCAGCCGGATACGCGGTAAATAATCGGATTCACCCGCGATCCAGCCGCTGTTGGCCGCATCGTATACAATGCTGGTATCGTTGTAAAAGGTGAGGATACTGCCATTGAAAATCGAACTCTCTTCCCCATTTATAACGACTTGCATGGTGTCCAGGACCAGCGTATCCTGCACGACATCCCTCAGGGTGTACTTTGGGATTTTTTCGGTATGAAAATTCGTGTTTTCGTGGAATCCCAGCTCATAGGTCACTGTCCCGCCGGGCACCTTGGCCTTTTCTAAAATATTTACTCCGATACTGCCGGTAGCCGGACCTGCATGGAGAATATCTTCATCCAGTTGGGGTGGGGTGTAGCCGGCGGCATACGGGCGGGGAATCGCAATGCCGCAATTCACATCGAGAAAGGTCACCCGTCCAAAGGCATCGGTCTTGATGATCGAGGCGGATAAACTGGGTGCGAGACCTTCCGGGGGACCATTGCCGTAGTTGACGAGTCCATAATCATAGGACACAACGGCATAGTAATAGGTCTGACCGTTAACGACATCATGGTCCGTCCAGGTGTGCTTAAGACCGGTATTCTCACCCATGTTAAAACCCACACCATAGACGGCAATGGGATGAGGTCCCGACCACTCATCATCCAGATCGAATTGAGCCACGGGTTGACGGAAGGTCCGATTACCATAAGCATCCGTGATGATCTTATCCTCAAGGAACTGCGCTTCAGTAGACTTATAAATAAGATAACCCTCAAAATCGTATTCCTGTAAAAAGGGATCGAATGATTTCTCGGCAATGTCGTCCCAAACAAGCGTTACCTCCCTATCGCCGGGATAGACGGAAAGAGTTGGTTTTAGCGGTGGTTTTGAGAATCTGTAATCAGCATTGTAGATTTGTTGAACCGTACGCTTATTCTTCAGGAGGTCATCCCGATCTTCACCAAAGAGCAGGGCCATGGAGTAGCGTTCCGTTTGGCCTACATTCAGGGGAAAAGTTCCCGAAGAGAAGAACATGCCCAGATTGTTGGGTTGCAGAAGGTCGTGTACCGGGACCAGAGCACGGGAAAACACATCCCAGTCCTGTTCATCGTTGGTCAACTCATATTTATGCACCGGGAAGATTTCAAACCCGGTAAGCCCGATCTGATCCGATTCGTCCGGATCGGTGGCGTTGTAATCAGGTTCGCCGTTGGTCGGCAGCCCATCGCCCTCCCCTTCATCGGGTGCGATATACTGAATGTCGTAGGGGCCTACGCCATCGGCGCCTACATCATCGTTCAGGGGTTCATTATAATCCCAGACGCCATTGCCGTTCATATCGGTGAAACCATCCCAGTCACAGTCCTCATCGGTGGACCAGTGAGCGGTTGGTTCCCGGAGATAGGTTTCCACAAAAGCGTCCCGGGCCGCGTCGTCGAAACCGTAAGGAGCGGTATCGATCCAGATGCCCGGGCCATCGCTGTAACGTTTTTCATCGACGATGCCGTCCCGGTCGTTATCAATCCCGTCCGTGCTGATGCCCGGACTTTCCAGGAACGCGTAGCCGGCATACCCAACGGGATACCAGTTCCCCGGAGTGCCATAGCCATCGGTATCGTACGCAAAGGCGATATCCAGCTCATTGTCGTATTCGCCAATGTCGTCCGCGCCGTCTTCAACACCGCCGACACCCCAGTCAAGATACTGGGCGTAGAAGGTTCTATGATAGTCGTGGGTGGATTCATTGGTGATGTTGTAAAGCCAGAAAATACAGTCTTCGGCCAGTACGTGGCTCCATTGGAAGCCCCGGGCCTTCACCCACAGTCCAAGTCCGCCCCGGGTGGAATCGTTGGCATCAGCATAGTAATCCATTTGAAGATTGGGTTCCTTATCCGGATCGTCACCGAATGCAAACACGGTTTCCAGATCGGCGTTAAAGATGCCTTTCCCAAAATAACCATTCCAATAACCATCCCAGCTAGCGGGCCGGTCCGGCCAGCCATCCGGCCAACTGACGGGCTCATTGCTGATGGCGGGAATGTTGTTCTCCTGTGGATCCACATTGAACCAGAACGGCCGCGGCTCAAAGCCCCAGGGCACGCCATCCGGTGATGTATCGACGAATTCCCGGTATTGGGTTTCCATCGGGTGAATTAATTGTCCGGCGCCATTATGCACTTCGGCTGAAACGATCAGGGCGACGCCATCACAGTAGTGACGACCATAGCTGGGCCAGTTTAGAGAGGGTTCATTCGGGTAATCACCCACCTCACCATAATTCTTATAGCGCGTTATGACCAAGTTGCCATTCATGGTCCCGATGCGCCGGTAAAGTGAATTTCCCCTGAATGCCCGGGGGGTCTGGGCGTTGAGTTCAGCCGACAGGGGCGGCATGATACCCATTAGCAAAATGAACAATGTGCCTTGTATCAAGCGAGTTCTCATGCCGAACCTCCAAATTCCACCGCAAATCCGATGAGTATCTTACGGGGTTCAAAGTAGAAATCCGGCCGACTGAAGAATTCCTTTTGGGTTTTAATGCCCTGGTAGGTCTGAAAATTCATGTCATAGTCAAACCCGGCTGAACCGCTGGAGTTATAAACATTCCTGGTGTTTTTACGGTCCAGAAGATTGGTGATCTTCAGGTAGGGCGAAAGTGTAACACCCGCGATTTTGACATCTTTGGCTACATTCAGATCGATGGTAAATGTTAAGGGTTTACGTTCGCCATTGTAAACACGATTCGAATAACGGACGGAAGAACGGGTGTAGGGTAAACCACTACCCATTTTTCCGATAAGGCTGATATGGAATCCGGCTTGCGTCGTGGTTGCACTGAGATTTAACGAGTGGGTTTGATCCCAGTCCAGGAGCACTCTTTTCTTTTCGGATTCAATGGGAGGGTCCACCCTTTGGCGCGCCCACGCTTCATTTGGATCGGAGGCATTTCCCGTGGCGACCTGGTAGGTATAATCAACCCCGAGACCAAAACCCCCGGGTGTCTCGCGCTGGTCCAGCGCCAGCGTGATACCCTTTATATTGGCATAGTCGCGGTTGATGAAGCGAAAGAAACGACCACCGTAGATATCATCACGCACTTCCATACCGATAAGATCGCGAATGTCCTTGTTAAAACCCGTGATATCTAGGGTAAGATATTCGGTTAGTCCCTGCTTTAAACCGATCTCATAACTTACCGTTTTCTGGGGTTGCAGTTCTGCATTGCCCATGGCGTTGAAGCGCCCCCGGGGCGGTTGGTCGCCTTTCAACTGGACCAGCGAAACTTCGAAATCAGGGTTGATGTACAGACGCTCATAAGCCGGGACCTGGAAGAAATGGCCATAACTGAAATGGATTACGCCCTGATCAGTTATAGGATAAGCAATGCCGAGCCGCGGACTGAGTTGGGCGGATGCTTTAGCGTCCCGCAGCGCTGAGTGACGCGGATCGTTGAAATCGATGGGAATGTACCCGTCAGGATCAAAATAGTCATATCGTAATCCGGCGTTGACGATTATTTCGCCCAGCTCGAGTTTATCCTGTAGGTAGGCGGCGTACTCAAGGGGTTTGTGGTGGTAACTATTATTATACCAGGATGAATCCGGAGGTTGAGAGATCACATTGTTTTCATTAAAATAGATCTGGAATTCATGCAGCCACAGATTGCTTTGCTTTAAACTGATCCCGGCTCCAACTTTCTGGTTTTTCGTGATCTGGCTGGTAAAATCGATCTTTCCGATATTATCCTGATTGCTCCGGCGGTGTTGCCACATTCGCATACCGCCGGTAGAAAATCCGTTTGAGCCGGTTCCGGTATAATACCGTAAAGGAGCATATCCCGGATCCCGCCAGTCATTATATACATACTGTCCATATTCCGTAAATCCACTGGAAGCATTCAGGGTAATAAATGTCTCGGCACTAAAAAGATGGGTAAACTGAATGGACCCTCGGTAATCATTACTTACCCGCTGATAATTACCCTCCGGATTATATTTAAAAATCTGATCGAACTCCCGGTATTTTTTCGACTGATAAAAGGCTGAGATATTCAGCTTACCTTTAGCGTAGAGCTTATAAGTCAGCTTCCCCTGGGCCGTTTTCCGCTTAAGGGGCGCCAGGGGCACGACCGCTCCGTTACCGGTCGCCTGGATATACGGGTTTTCAGGATCATAAAAATTCGAGGAATCGGTGGGTAAGAACATCTGTTCGCCAAACAGATAGCCCGCGCTGGAGTATTGTCGCAGCAGGATTGAAAAATTGGCCGGAACCAGGAGCGAGGGCAAAGGGCCGCTGAGGCTGAGTTGTAGATTGTTGATCGCCAACGGATCCACGTTATCAATGTGCATAAAAATATCATCGTGGCTGGACACGTAGTCACCGAAATAGCTGGAAAGCTTGCCTTTAAAGTATTTCTGACCTTCTTTGGTCACAATGTTTACGATACCCGACATGGCCTGGCCGTATTCCGCGTTAAAAGTACCGCTGATCACTTCCAAAGCCTGGATCAGGTCATTCTCCACCGCCAGGGGTACATCACCCGAGTAATCGTCATTAATGGGAATACCGTCAACGATGTACATTACTTCGCCGCTGCGGCCGCCCCTGAAATGCCCTTCTACCACACCGGCCTGGAGATTAATGAGATCGTTGAGATCCACTACCTGCAAGGCTTTAATTTCTTGGGCGCTCACTCGATAGGAGGTGGAGGTGACATCTTTCCTTACGGTCGGCGCTTGCGCCACAACCGTAACTTCCGCACCCTGAAGTATTTCTGACCGGAGTTTGAAATTTATTTCCGTAGTGAGATCCACCATCACTTTCACATCGGTGATGACCATGGGAGCATAGGCAATGTAACTCGCCCGAATAGAATACTGACCTGGTGGTAATCCAATAATAGCATAATAGCCATCCATATCGGTAGCGGCGCCCATACCGGTACCGTCCACCATAACATTGACTCCGATGAGAGGTTCGGCCGTGGCGCCGTCTAAAACTCTGCCAGTGACCTTGCCCGTAACTCCGGCTGCAAGCATCATAGGGAAGGTTAGCAAGATCCATAGATATTGCTTATACCAATTTCCAGGCGTCATCGTTATGCTCTCCTCATTTGGGTGAGAAAGATTACGCTAAGTTATGGCCGGGTTGCTTGGAGGCAACCCAGCCATATTTAATCTGATTAACTCAGGTGAACTAGCGGATCAGAACCATTTTCCGGGTAACCAGCGTATTGTCACCACTCAACACATAAAGATAGACACCGGTTGCCACGGCTTCACCCGTTGCATTGGTGGCATCCCACAGCAAGCTGTGTTGACCGGCGCTTTGCTGTCCGGAGTATAAGGTCTTGATCTTCTGACCCAAAACATTGTAAATATCCAGACTGATCCGTCCATTCGTGGGGAGTTCATACTCAATGATAGTAGTAGGATTGAATGGATTGGGGTAATTCTGACTCAGAATGTAATCAGTTGGAATCTCCGTTGATCCGGGTTCGTCATTAACAGCCGACGGCATCGTAACCATTTTCTTGACGGTGAAATCATCCCAGTAAGACAGTCCGGTTGGATGCGATGTATAGCGTGATCTTACTGAAATACCGGTTGCATTATCGGGCGCCTGTTCAGCTACTTCATACAGGGTCCAGTTACTGTCCGCGACGGTCTGATCAATGTAGAGATATTTATCGCCGCCTTCCAGACTCCAGCCCTGGTTCAGAGTAGCATCCGTATGGAAGAAATAACAGAGGCCCATACGCTCGTCGAGACGGTCTTTACGAATGTAGGTTCTCTCAAAGGAAGGATCGGTGTTCACGCCAACCGTTTTTACCCAGACACCGACTTTATACCATTCCCCTGCTTCTACCGGGAAGGGAATGGAATAATAGACAATCTCCGAAGATGAGCTGGTCGTATCGGGCTTCCAGAGCTCCTGGGCATAGCTGCCGGTATGCGCGGCATTGTCTGTCACGGTTCCATAGGAACCATTATTAGATGCATACCAGCTTAACCAGTCGCTGATAGTCTCCGCATCGCCGTTGAACAGGCCCATAGTCCAATCCGGGGTTGTACCACAACTCAGGTTGTCGAAATAAGCCGTTCCGGTGGCATCCTTGCCCATCACCATCTTGACGACGACCTCGGCCGGTTCCGCGGTCAGAATGGCCACGGCACTCAACTCGGCCCAGTCTGCATTGGCGGCACTCTGGTCTGCCCAGACATGCTCGGTATCCAGTACATTACCGGATGCATCCCGGAACTCGAAGATCAGGCCGATCTTTTCATTGTCATTAGCGGGTGACGTGTTCACACCGGCCAGCTTTACCCAACCACCCAGGTTGAAGGTTGATGCGGCGGCGTTATTCCAATACAGGTCGGCATTGTTATCCGATACCCAACCCACCATGTCGGTGGTCGCGGCAGCCTTTGTGATCGTGAACGAATGGAAACCGGCGTAAGCATCACTGGCGTTTGTCACACTAACATCGGTACCGAAGGTGCCATTCAACGGACTCCAAAATGCCGGTGTCTGATCTTCCAGACCGGAATTTTCAAGAATCTCATCTCCGACCTCGGCCATTCTCTCCACTGAAAAATCATCGAAATAACTCAGACCTGTCGGATGCGATGTATAGCGTGATCTTACCGAAATACCGGTGGCATTATCGGGCGCACGTTCCATTACCGTATAATGGGTCCAGTTACTGTCCGCGACAGTCTGATCGACATAGACGTATTTATCGCCACCTTCCAGACTCCAGCCCTGGTTCAGGACAGCATCCGTATGGAAGAAGTAGCACAGGCCCAGACGTTCATCCAGGCGGTCCTTGCGAATGTAGGTTCTTTCGTAGGAAGGATCGGTGTTTACACCAACCGTCTTCACCCAGACTCCGATTTTGTACCATTCACCAGCTACAACGGGGACGGGTACTGAGTAATACACGATCTCCGAAGATGAGCTGGTCGTATCGGGCTTCCAGAGCTCCTGGGCATAGCTGCCGGTATGCGCGGCATTGTCTGTCACGGTTCCATAGGAACCATTATTAGATGCATACCAGCTTAACCAGTCGCTGATAGTCTCCGCATCGCCGTTGAACAGGCCCATAGTCCAATCCGGGGTTGTACCACAACTCAGGTTGTCGAAATAAGCCGTTCCGGTGGCATCCTTGCCCATCACCATCTTGACGACGACCTCGGCTGGTTCCGCGGTCAGAATGGTCACGGCGCTCAACTCGGCCCAGTCTGCATCGGCGGCGCTCTGATCAGCCCAGACATACTCGGTAGCCAGTGCATTACCGGAAGCATCCCGGAACTCGAAGATCAGGCCGATCTTCTCATTGTCATTAGCGGGTGAGGTGTTCACACCAACCAGCTTTACCCAACCACCCAGATTGTAGGTGGAAGCGGCAGCGTTATTCCAGTACAGGTCGGCATTGTTATCCGACACCCAACCCACCATATCGGTAGTCGCGGCGGCTTTCGTGATCATGAACGAATGGAAACCAGCATAAGCATCACTGGCGTTTGTCACACCGACATCGGTGCCGAAAGTTCCGTTCAACGGGCTCCAGAATGCCGGCGTCTGATCTTCCATACTGGGATTAATAAGCAGATTATCTGCGAATACGAATCCCAGGCAGATCAGGAGCAGCAGGGTAGCGATTTTGCGAATAGCCATCTTTTCCTCCTCTTGTTAGCATTGCCTTTAGTTTTCGATACCAGGCGCATTCATATACTCCAGTTGTTGAGTTGTATGCTGCATTGTATCGATTTCACAAAAAGATTTGGGGGGCAAATTAACCCGAATGTGCTTAATAGCTTTTTCACTCTTTTTATGTCTCACTTGGAAAACACGGGGTTCCCAGGCATGGTTAAACAGGAATTCTCTGCTTTCATCAGCACGCTGATAACGCATGAACTCCGCACCCGGTGTATGACAACATGAGCCTTCAGTTATAATATCTTCCCGGATACCGGCGTAAAGCGCGGTAACAAAAGCTCTCACATCCTCATTGCAACTTTGGGTCATGAGTATTTCGAAAGGAAATAGTGAATAATAAATATACCCTATGCCCCGGGTCTTGCGGATCAGCAGTGGGCGGCCGGCTGAATCTTCCAAAAGAATCTCGGCAGCCTCAACCCGTCCGGGCAGAAATCCCAGGGATCGTTGATGACGCAATTCGCCTAAGTGGATTGAGATCGTTTCAGATCCAAATGGACCCCAGGAGCAAGGACTTGAGATCGTCATGATCGCATCAGGATAGCATTCGGGCAACCCGAAACGCAATTGAGATTGAATCCCCAGGAGCGCATCCAAATCAATGACCCAATGATCTGTGGCAAAACTGGCATAGAGCACACCGCCATGGCGTACATATTCCAGGATTTCTGTCCAAAATGGCGCACTGATCCGTTTAAGTGCGGGCAACCACACAGTGACCGGTGCCTGCTCGAAGGAGGTTGTGTGCGTATATTGGTTCTCATGATTTAGCGAGCTGTATTCCACAGCCGGTTCATGAATACACATTGGTGCAGCACCGGCACTGGCCAGTGCGCCATAAGTATGTAGATATAAATTGTATCTCCCCTCCGTATCCCAATCAAAAGGGTAGGGATGATAATAATTTGCCGGGATAACAAACCAACTGTCACGAGGTGCGGGTTCCCAGCCTTCAGCCGACAATTCTTTTGATAATTTGCTGACAGCTTGCATCTCGCTCAACGCCGGTCTGAAACTGCCATCAGAGCGCCGCAGCCCAAATCGCATTTCAAATGTATTGTGGAGATAAGGCCTTAATGTCGGTTGCTCGAAATCCGTCCAGCACCAGTTCAGTGCGGCGGATGCACCGGTTTGAAGCGCGCTGAACAAGATTTCCCGGTAGTAAAGCGCTTGATTTTCTTCCGAACCCATTGCCGTGGAATGACCAAATTCTTCAAGGAATACCGTATCCTTCCAGGAACGGGCCATGAGCATTCTAAAACCCGCCGTATAGGCTTGCGGCCAGTAGTCATCAAAATGGGGATATAAATGCACCCCTAAAGTATCCTGGAGTGAGGCTAACTCTCTGAGTCGGTAATTAGCCGACGGCTCTAAATTGTTCATATAGCTGGCCCCAGTGATTTCGGGCGACCAAACGCCGTCACCAATTACTAGCGGCCGTGAATCCAAATCATGGATCAGCTCGCTGATCATCCTGACCCAGTTTGTTACTTCAGTTGCATTCTTCCCGGGGAAATCGTTGGACATCTCATTTGACAGACACCATCCGGCAATATGTCGTGATTTCGATGAGACTTTCAGAATGGATTTGATATATTCTTGTTGCTGTTCCCGTACTCTTGGATCACTGAAAAATGTGTCTTCATCCCAACCGTCAACCCGGTAGTTTTGGCCGGACATATGACCTACGAAAAGCGTAGGCAGGCCATACAGGTCTGCCCCCTCGAGGTGTTTCAACACGGTCTGGTAGTGTTTCAATTGGAGGGAATTAACTTTACCCCCTTGAAAGAAATCCGGCGTAAAAAGAAAAAAGCGGACAAGATCAAAACCCGCCGCGCTTATTTGCCGGAAATCCTCGGCTATTTCGTTGGAATTCCAGTTCGACCACATCTTTATGGCGGTAGTTGCCGGCCAGTAGTTGACCCCAATTTTAAAGGGCATCTGCTTGAGCAAATCCATCTGGTTAAGATGTCTCCCGGCACACACAATCCACACTAATAGTGCGTGTCTGTGAGATTTGAGTAGGATTATTAATGACCTCCACCAAAAGTTTGAAGGCTTCCTTGCCTAGTTCCATTTTCGGCACATGGACTGATGAAAGAGGCGGCGAATGGAATCTGGCAGCGTAAATATCATCAAATCCCATGACTGCGATTTCGCCTGGGATGACAATATTCCGATGCTTTAATTCCTCAAGCGCACCCAGAGCCAGCGTATCATTCGCACAAAAAACTGCATCCAGGGGAATGTTCTTAGCCAACAGTTCTTGCATACCTTTAATGCCGATCTCGCGGGTGATTTCCTGATCGGTTGCATAGATCAAATCAGGTTTTCGTCCATCCGGTTGTAGACCCAGATCATGAATAGCAGCGAGGTAAGCCCGATATCTTTCCTTGATCGACGGATGATCCGCAGCTCCTCCGATGAAACCGATATGTTTTCTATTCTTGGCAGCCAGTCTTTGAATGGCAATATAGGCGCCTTTGAAATTATCAACTAAAACCTTGTGGTGGTTTTTGCCCGGAATTTCATAGTCCAGCAGGACAAAAGGGATTTTACGCTTTTCCAACACCTTAACCAGATTATGGGGAACCCGTCCGGCCAGAACAACACCATCTACATCGTCATATTTTAAGAAACGGGGCAAATCCGTACGCGTATTGAAATCAAGTTTCACCGTTGTCAGAAGGATGTAATAATCGCTGTCACGGGTAGCCAACTCGATTCCCAGCAAGCATTGGGAATAGAACATTTCGATCTCGGAGAAATGATCCTCCCAGATGATGAAGCCGATATTACCTGTTTTCTGACGAGCCAACTGACTTGCGGAGCGCCGCGGGTAATAATGGAGTTCGGTGATCGTATGCTGAACCAGATTCCGGGTTTCACTGGAAACGCCCGGCCGGTTATTAAGCACTAACGAAACTGTGGCGGTAGAAACACCGGCTTGTTCCGCGATTGTTTTGATAGTTGGTTTCAATCCCTCAGCGATCTTTAAAGTTATTTAAAGCGCTTTAAATGTATTAATATTTGTTTAGGAGGTCAACAGGTTTGTTAACATGAAAAAAGGAACAAAAATGAAACCTGATTCGGAAAGCCGGAAACTGGTCGCGGGAGCCTGTACCGTTCTCGCAAAAAACGATTTAGGTTCGGCAACTAAACCGGCCCCGCAACTTTACCCCCACCAGTGGAATTGGGATTCCGCTTTTATTGCCATTGGTCTTTCTCACCTAAATGAAGAGCGAGCGCAAGCAGAGATTAAATCTCTATTGCAGGCCCAGTGGTCCAACGGAATGATCCCCCACATTGTTTTCAACCCGGCCGCGGTTGATTACCACCCTGGTCCCGCCTATTGGCATACTGCCAACTCTGGCGCTCCGCGCAGCATCAAGACCAGCGGAATCACCCAACCACCTCTCCTCGCCTATGCTGCCCTTAAGGTCTATCAGAATTCAGCTAACAAAAAAACTGCCGGAAAATTTTTAAGAGATATCTTTCCGGCATTACTGCGTTACTCACGGTTTTTACTCGATGCCAGGGATCCATTGCGGCAAGGATTGGCGTTCATCTGCCATCCCTGGGAGAGCGGTATGGATAATGCCGTCAATTGGGATATTCCCCTAAATAGCTTCAAAATGGATTTCCACCCAAAATTCATGCGGCGTGACAACCGGAAGATTCCTGGAACACAAAGGCCCTCGGATCCCGAGTACACTCGCTATTCTTACCTGGTACAGCGTTACGCCATGGAAAAATGGAACCAAACGCAAATCCGTTCACTGGGACTTTTTCTCGTCCAGTCGGTTGTGTTTAATGTACTGCACCTGAAATCTTTGCAAGCGCTCTCTGAAATTTGTGCGATCATCGGAAAAGACCGGTGTGAGATTGATGACCGGATCCAATTCGTCCGGAAGGCCTTTGAAACGAGGCTTTGGAATGAAGCTACCGGATGCTACCTCGATATCGATCTGAAGACCGGAAGACCGATCTATACCGAGAACATTAGCCAGTTCATACCCTTGTTCACCGGGGTGCCTGGTCACGAGCAGGCTGAGATATTGATATCAAAACTCAGGACGCCCGATTTCTGGCCCGAGCGGGGTTGGGGCCTTTGTACTCAATCCACTAACAGTCCTGAATTTGATGCACAAGGTTACTGGCGCGGACCGGTTTGGATCAACATGAACTGGATGATTATCAAAGGATTAGAACGCTTTGGCCGTTCTGATCTCGCCCAACGATTGGCTCATGAAACGCTTCAGCTCGTGGAACAGAATGGGTTCTATGAATATTTTAATCCGCAAACGGGAGAAGGCTTGGGAAGCGATTCTTTCTCCTGGACGGCGGCGCTGGTCCTGGATCTGGTCGCAGCCGGATACCAGTGAGCTATTCCTGCTTTTGGACGGTAAAAGGGTCTGTGATCCTGCCAATAAAATCACCATTCGCAGCATAGTTTTCAAAAGCCATGAAAGTCCAACCGGTTCCACTGGTTTCAATGAACCTCCCGCTGTAGAGCGTTCCGCTTTTATCTCTGAACAGCCAGGGATCATCCTGCGTGCTGAAGGGACCCAAGGGCGTTTCGCCCAAATAACACGCCGTTCCGGTAACTGGTGGCTTTCCGGTCCGATTGAGAAAATTCCTGGAATGTGAAAATTGATCCGTGCTAAAGATGAGATAGCTGTGCGAATTCACTTCGATGAGCTGTGGGACTTCCAACTGACCAAAACAACCTGGTTCTGTTACCGGCGCTTGCACGCTCCAGTTCAAAATATCTTCCGAGATAGCATGTGCTATAACCCCGCGTCCATCGGTAGCCCCCTTTTTGACACGAGCTGTAATAAAGGCATGGAAAAGCCCATCTTTTTCGAATACCCAAGGGTCCCGCCAGGCTTGATCATGCCAGGTATCCGGATCAAGAAGTTCGTACCATCCGGGGTCAGCTTCCAGCACTGGATTACCTGCATATTTCTTCCAGTGTAACAGATCCTCGGAGACTGCCACGCCAATGCGCTGTACAAGACCATTTTCCGCCTGGTTGACCCCCGTGTAGAACAAGTACCAATTCTCGTTTTTTCGGATGGTGCAGCCTGTCCAGGTGGCTAGATCGTCCCATTCTCCGGTTCTGCCTGGTCCAATAGCTTCAGGAAGTATGGTCCAGTTTACCAGGTCGGTCGAACAAGCATGTCCGATACTGGCGTTATGGTGCCGGAGTCGTTCATCACCAAGCGACTTGGGGGCTTGCAGGTAGAATATATGATGATTATTACCTTTCCGGCAGAGCCAAAAATCCCAGACCCATTTATCTTTCAGGTCAAGCATCTGTTCCTCCGGGTAAAGAATGCGGTTTGATGCAATTTTTTCTCTCCTGAAAAAGCGGTGCCAGTTTCCGGTAGATCGATTTCAAATTGGATCCACGCTCGGGTAATTTGACCGCGGTCAGGCAGGAGCCGCTACCAGTAATTTATAAAAAAATATCTGAAGAGATTAATAGCTTTTCAGCGAAAAAAAATACGGGTACCAAGATAGAAACCATAAGAGGGTCCCCTCATCACATGGTTCGTTTCCAATAGTTTAATCTGAAAGGCCGATTGCAACATACAAAACATCCGCCAACTGGAAAAATACCACCAGGTAGAGCGTAAACCCGGTGCTAAATACAGATGTAGTCCTTCGGTATTTGATAACGGGGTACGGTCTAAATAATCCTCTCCTTTCCACCATCCCTTAAAACCAAGATAAGGATAATAACGGTCTCCGACTCCCAGGCGGGCCAAGATATAGGAGAGTGTAAAATTTACTTTTTTACCGGGCGAAAATGCCGCATGGGCAAGCGGGAACGTCGTAGTAAAATGGCCGTGAATGCGAAAATATTTCTGTGTGTCAGTATGGAAAATAAAGCCAAGTGTCATGTCGGTAGAACCTGTGCCAGGTTGAAAAAAAGGCGCTAAAACTACTCCGTCGCTGTTACTGATATTCGTGATAGCGGACGGTAGTTTCAGTTTGCCAACCAAACTTACCAGCATATTCAACAGCCGCTTCCGGCCCAGGAAATGGTATTTTTTATATATCCCAAATTGATATTTCGCCACCAGGCGCAGATCACCTTTTTCGCGGTAGCTGATATTTTGAACTTGGTGGCCTTCTCTCGAAAAACGAATTTTCCGGTTGATTATGGGAACTTCTATTCCGAACCCAAAAATTTTTCCGGGATACATCGCAATCATCGTAGTTGTAAATACATTCTGCTCAAAATAATGGGAGGCCTGACCGGTCTCGTCTAAATCCAGAAACATTTCAGAAGGTTCATAAGCAAGGAATAACCCGGAGTAACTGCCGGTGGCCTCCGTATGAGCCACTTGGGAAAAAGCTATTGGACTGGTTAGAAATAATGCGTAAATCAGCGTGAATAAAATTCTCATAACGTGCGTCATGAATAGAATTACAACGCGGGCATAAAAGTCTGAATATATTGTGTTAGCGCTGAAATTTCATCGGGAAGCAGTGTTTTTCCCCAGGGCGGCATGTATTGTGACTTTCCGACAGCCGTGCCACCCGCCTCAATGGCTTTTTTGATTTCGTCCACTTTAAGCTTCCGGACTGCACTGGAATCCGTAAAATTAAAGGGTCGTATCCCAAATGAGTTTTGCAGATTAAAAGAGTTAAAACCATTGCCATCGCCATTTTCACCATGACAAACGGCACAATAATGATCGTAAATGAGTTTGCCCCGGTATTGTTGCCGGGATAAATGGTAACTCGCGTAAGGATTCCTATACATGTCCTTAAAAATAATTTTATCAGCCTGAACCGCGCTGGAGTCGGCAGCTCCTTTTCCACTGAAAGCAGAATTACCCTTACAACTTGACAGAGTAAAAACCAGTCCCAAAACCAGTGTGGAACCAAAGATAGTTTTAAAGCTGAACCTCATCGCCGGTCCTCATTGTTTATACTCATCAAATATGCCGTAATCGCCAATGCTTCCTCATTACTTAAATCGTAATTCGGTTCCAAAACACCCGGGACAATTTTTTGGGGATTTTTCAGCCACTGGTAAATCCATTCCGCCTGCAATTTATCGCCGGCCAGTGTTCCTGTTGTAAAACTTGGGCCAACATATCCTCCTTTATCGTCAAGGATATGACACGCCAGGCACCCTTTCCCCGCAACAAGCCGTTTTCCCTGCCGTGCTAATTGCGGAGAAAATCGTTTCTCCGGATGACGGGGTATCCAACTGCTCGTATAGTTACTCATGATATAATCGGTAATAATATTCGCTTCGCGGGGGGTGAAATTAAAATTTGGCATCCTTTCCACTAAAATGGGGCGAAGGGAATAGGGAATCATCAAATAATTATATAGCCATTCTCGCGATACCCGGTTGCCTTCAATGGAAAGATCATAAGCCAGATTGAATCCCCGGCCATTAATACGATGACAGGAGAAACATTGAAATTTCTCCACCAACCGGCCGTACTCTCCTTGTGGCTGGTAAAGGGCTGTATCCGGAAAAGCCATAAAAAGTGGTGAAGCTATTTTTTTATTATTAAAGCTTAACAACAGCAGTGTGAGATTATAAATATCTGAATTATCTAAATTGAAAAGGGGCATTTTTTGGGGGTGATCTACCGTGGTATAAGCTTTAGGATTTTTAATTTTTTCAAAAATATAGGATGCTCTCGTGCGCGGGATGGAACTGTTACCAAAGTTGAACGCTTCCAGTGGCTTGTCGCCTATAAGGGTCAAGCGGGGGCCAAGACGCATCCATTTAATATCATTTTTTAGCAAATGACAGTTAGCGCAACGCAGTTCCTTGTAAATTTTCCGCCCCTGCTCTAGGGTTGTTGAATCGTTTTTAGCTTCCAAACTGTCTGTATCAAAAATATCCATCAAATCATAATCGGTGTATTCGTCGATCAAATAATCCACTACATCGGCTATTTGTTGATCTGAAAAATTAAATTTTGGCATTGTGGAAGCTGGCTCAAAACGGTTTGGCGCTTTAATTTTAGCAAATAAAAATTTCCGGTTGGTTTTATTACCGAGCCGGCCTAAATCCGGCCCAAGCAACCCGCCCCGGCCGTTGAAAGCATGACAACTGATACACCGAGCATGCCGCAGAATGTTCTTCCCCTCCTCAGGGTCTCCTTCCGGAGGTTCCGGATCGTTTTCCAATTGTTCGTCTTTAAAGGTCATCAAATAAGCCGCAACCGCATCCGCATAATCATCGTTCAGGTAAAAATTAGGCATCTTAGCGTTAGCCATCATCTCCGATGGATTTTTTAACCAATAGCGTAACCATTTCCTGTTGATGCGACTGCCGATACCGTTTAAAGCAGGGCCGTGACGAGCTGGAGACAGGTCTTTAACAAAGTGACAACCAGTACACTGTAAATCAGTGAATAATTTTTGACCATGGTTGAGCTGCCTGGCACCGGGAAGTCGCTGGCTGCGCGGATGACACTGATAGCAGGTGGTTTGCACCATTTCCGCTTTTAACATATTTTTATGGGCACTGCTTTTTATAACGGTTGCTCCATTACCCTGATGACAGATGGTGCAGCCGATTTTCTGCCAGTCGTGCTTTTTTAACAATCCGCCAGGGTGAGTTTTGAACGGCTGGGGAGCATTGGCCATACTTGGATTAGCCACGCCTGCATGGCATGAAATGCAACGGTCATTCACCTGCAGCAGGTCATAACTGATTGATTTTTCTTTAATTTCAATCGGTTTACCCGCCTTAATATTTTTTTGTTCAAGCAGTTTATTGTATTGTTTTTGATAATTTTTCCAAGCCTGCGAACATCCGTTCAGGAAAATTACGCCGACGATGATCAACAAACCGCCAAAAAAGTAATTCCGGTACCTTCCCATGTTATTCCTCTTCGAGTTCCTTTTCACGTACGGAAAGAATAAAGGTCAACAGGTCTTTCAGCTCTTCCCCGTTGAAGCGTGGGAAGGGGATGTTTTGCAGCTTCATTTGTTCCAGCATATTGATATTATGATTCCACATGGCAGAAGAGATGTTGATCATTTCGTCCAAGCCTCTCACCGTTGCCAGGTTGGGACCGATCCGCCTCTCTGTCAGTTGCAGGGAATGACACTTATTACATTGTTTTTCCTGAAATAAGATTTCACCTTCCTTAGGATCACCGGTCGGTGTGCGGAAACCCAGGAAGTAAAGGTAAGCCATTATATCCGCCAGATCAGTGCCGGCGAGATTCGGCAGAGGGATTGAATTCTTTTCCATTTTGCGCCACATACCGGGAGTATGGTTCCACATCATGGACATAATTTCCACGGCACTACGATGAAAATTGATCTGGCTAAAATCAGGTGCAAGCGTGCCCCCCCGGCCACTGACTGAATGGCAACGAAGGCACTGTTTTTCTTTGATCAACCGCTTTCCTTTGTGGTAATCGCCGGGGACTGCGGCCAGCGCCTCCAGGTTCCGGGTTGAATTTCCCTCGCGTAAAAATGCAAAAAGATCCATCATTTCACCACCTGAGAAGGTGGGGATTTGCGTTCCCTGCGAACGGATGTTTGCCAGCATTCGCCCGCTATGGTTCCACATCGCCTGTCCCAACTGCAATGGCGAGGCAAATGGCTTTGCCAACAAATCCGGGGCGCTTATTTTCTTGCTTTTAGCGGGAGAATGGCAGTTGACACACCCTTTGGTTTGATAGATGCGGGCGCCATTATCCACGGAACCCGGTGTGCCAAAATAATCCAGATAGTAAATAAATGACAGAATCGCCGCCATTTCGGTGGGTTCCAATTGAGGGATGGAACGGCCGCGTTCTGAGGCCTGGACCATTTCATTGGAATGGTTCCACATGGCCGCTACAATGTCCACCGCTCCCTTTTTAGCTAAGGCACGCCCGAGGTCCGAACCGATCTTTCCGCCAAAACCATAGACCGCATGGCAACGAATGCAGCCTTTTGAATGAAAAAGTTTTTGCCCCCCCAAGGGATTATAAACGGGTTGCTCTTCTTGCGCAAACAGCGGGTTGTACCCGCCATTACAAACAAAGACGGCCAGGGTTAAAGCAATTAGAATTCGGCTAAAATCCATTTGTCTTGCTCCCGGTCGCTATATTTATGCAAGCCCCAATAAACAT
>CAZIWX010000018.1:0-31146 GCA_964543125.1 uncultured Lentisphaeria bacterium
TAGTCAGGGTTGTGGCAATTCCGGCCAATTCCAGACCCCGGGCGATCAGTCCCACGGACTGACAACAGATGGGTCAGGCCGGCACTAAAAAAGCAGCTTGCGCATTTTGATTTTTCACCGCACGGATGATTTCCGGAATGAGTTCATCCACCACTCTGGTAATATCTGGTTGATATCCCATAAAACTGATAATTTGCTCGCCTAGTGAGCCAATAGAACGATTTGCCACCATGCGTTTTAAATGTTGTATGGGCAGTAAAACCTGTGGATCGGCATTCACGGCGGTATGATCGTAATGGGTATGCGCCAGAGCCCGGTCTGTGTGGGGGCCATCAGTTGGCAGGAGCCGCATACTATAATCTCCCAGGAGATTGGCGGCATCGAACGGCTCTTGTTTGTCTCGAAGGTAAGCACCAGCAGAGGAAATGAGCACCAACCGCGCCTGGTTCAATCTAACCTCTGTGCCCTCCGGAGCCGGATTATTTCTTAACAGCGGATACTTGCTCCAGTCAACTTTACCGGTTTGATTGAAATGATTCAACCAGCCACTGCGGTATGCAGCCAGCCAACCCTGATAATCTTTTAGTATTTCCAATCTTATCCATCCTCTGCAAAGCATTCTTTCCCGTGGTTGATAACTTACGGCAATCTATCGCTTAGTAGTTCCAGGCGGCCGCCGGGTGATACTCATACCACCAACGGCTAAGAATATATAAAATCCACGACCATAATGCGGAATCATTTTCGATGGATAGCGGCGTTAATTTTTCCTCCCCTGTTTGCAGAAACCGGATATCAAACAGTTAAATTTGAGTCTAACGGGGTAACTTTTCAATCGATCTTTTCTCTTTTTTTCAGACCCTTCGCTAAAACCCGTACGAAACTAAGCCTTGGATAGCCCCCCCAAAAAAACACAAAGCTCTTTTTAAAAAATAAATCAACCGGCGTCCATTCCATAAAATAGATGAAATCAAAACGGCCCGGTTTACACCGGACCGTTTGAAAAAGATAATCGTTTCAGCGAAGGTTAACTGACGATATCGCTCTTCTTTGATTCATAGGACTTCTCCAGAACCGGTTTGACAAAACCTTCCTCAATCGCGTCCAGCTCCCCCAGAATAGCATTGCGCGAATTAGCCAACCGTAGCTGCTTGTTGACCTGCCAGGATGATCAGAGAGACAGCAATCCCGATGAAAAAAGAGACGATGACAATCGCCAATAATGCCGGTGAAATCCCAAAGCCGGTGTTCACCATGAATTGATAGCCTAAAACAAATAAAATGAGCCCTACAATGACACCAAAGACCAATGATGCCATCACCTGAAAGCCGTAATTTTTCAGTGACAAACACTGAATCATGCCACCAACTTTTTTCAGATCGCGCTCCGGAATCGGATATACTTTCTGTTCTTTGGGGATAAAAAGGTTGAATTTTTGTGTCAGATTAAAATCGCCACCCATTTCCAACTCCTTTAAAAGCTATTGGTTTATTGCCCAATATGGTGTATCAAATGCCTTTTGACAATCCATTATTTAATCGACTTAGCGTTGTTAGCCCTGATTGTCATCATTTTCGCGCGATTCGGGAATATTTCTATAATGAGTGCCGCTCCCGGACCGGGTTTCGACCCATTAATTCCGCCACCGACAGGTGCGGATCCTTTTCTTCGAACAAAACTTGATATATCTGCTCACTGATGGGCATTTCCACACCGGTTTTCTCCATGAGCTGGTGCACTGATTTAGCCGTTTTGACACCTTCGGCCACCATTTTCATCTCTCCGAGGATTTTCGGAAGTTTACGGCCTTTCCCCAACTCAAATCCCACATGCCGATTGCGGCTATGGGTACTAAGACAGGTTACAATCAAATCCCCCATACCACTTAAACCGGCAAAGGTCGCTTCCTTAGCGCCCAAATGAACACCTAAGCGGGTGATTTCGAACGAACCACGGGTAATTAATGCTGCCAGGGTATTGTCACCCGAACCCATTCCGGCCAGAATACCCGCGGCAATGGCGATAACATTTTTCAAGCTGCCACCATATTCCACACCCAAAAGGTCGGAGTTGGTATAAACACGCAAGGTTTCGCACATAAAGAATTTCTGGATTTCCCGGGCATTATGATCGTCGGGACAGCCGGCCACGATGGCCGATGGTACCCCCCGGCTGACCTCTTCAGCGTGAGTGGGGCCATACAGTGATCCAATTCGAGCGGTAGAAACATCCTTGAGCACATCATGAATAACCTGACTCATGGTCATCAGTGAATCATTTTCGATTCCCTTGGCTACATTCACAATCAGAGCCGTAGGTGACAGGAACGCGCTGATAGCAGACATCGTTGGGCGCACCGCATGGGACGGTGAGGCCACCACCACGAGATCGGCATTTTCCACGGTAGCTTGTAAGTCAGTTGTGAGATTCAGCGTTTCAGGAATGTGTACACCGGGCAGGAAATCGGGCAGTTCATGATCAGTTCGGGCTTGCGCATATAGACCTTTATCCCAAAACCAGACCCAAGTCGGCCAGCCGTTGCTTTGCAGTAACATGGCCAACGTCATTCCCCAACTTCCCGAGCCCAAAACAGCGACTTTCATGGATTCCTTTCGATACTCAACCTGAGCTTTCGGATCCTTATAAAATAACGGGTGGCGGAAGATAATCCCGAAGCTCGGTGCTAAAAAATCAGTTTCCCATCTTCCGAAACATTAATCCCCGTTACCATTTTCGGCGTACATGCCATCGATCAGGTCTTTGTAGCGCTCCTCTACCACTTTGCGTTTGATTTTCAAACTGGGTGTGAGGGACCCGTCCTCAATAGTGAATTCCTTGGATAACAGCGTGAATTTTTTAACCGTTTCAAAGCGGGCAAAATTTTGCATGGCTTTTCCCACTTCAGCTTCGTACAAGGCATGAACTTTTTCATCCGCCAACAACACACCGCGATCTGAATGGGGAATTCCATTAGTTATAGCCCAGTCATTCAGGGCAATAAAACTGGGTACGATCAAGGCCGAAATGAATTTCCGCTTATCACCCAGAACCACGACCTGTTCAACGTAGGGGCTCATGACCAAGGCATTCTCAAGACCAGCCGGAGCAATATTCTTACCGCCGGCAGTCACAATTAAATTTTTCTTCCGATCCGTAATACGCAGAAAACCGTCATCGATGATGCCAATATCACCGGTATAAAACCAACCATCTTCATTGATGGCTTCCCGCGTCGCAGCCTCGTCTTTGAAATAACCCCGCATCACATTGGGACCCCGCGTCAGGATTTCACCATCTTCCGCTATTTTTACTTCCACACCCGGGATTGGCGGGCCTACCGTTCCAAAGCGGTAATCTTCAATCTTATTTACGGTAATTACCGGAGAGGTTTCCGTTAAGCCATAACCTTCAAGGATCTTAATGCCCGCTGCATCGAAAAAAGAACCGATATCCGCAGCAAGCGGTGCTCCCCCGCTCACAAAGAAACGGAACTGGGTTCCCAACAACGCTTTAATTTTACTGAACACCAGTTTATCGGCCAGACTATTTTTAAATGCCAGCAAACCGCCGGCATTACCTTTTCTCAGCTTGGACCGATACTGTGATCCGGTTTTAATCGCCCAGCGGGCAATTTTTTGTTTCAGTGGTGAACCTGTAGCAAATTTTGCCTGAACACCCGCGTACATTTTTTCATAGAGCCGCGGAACCGAACACATGACAGTGGGGTTCACTTGTTTCATGTCCGCCAGAACGGTTTCAGTAGATTCCGCGTAGGCAATTTTGGCGCCGATGCTGGTCGCTAACAGATGACCGGCCATCCGCTCGAAACTATGACTCAGTGGTAAAAACGATAAAAAGACATCCGATTGATCCACATGCAAGACCTGTAGCCCGGCGCTGATATTACTCATCAAATTGCCATGAGTCAGCATCACCCCTTTAGGTGGCCCGGTGGTTCCGGAGGTGTAGATCAGCGTTAAAATGTCTTCCGGCTTAACTGAATTCGCGCGTTCTTCAAAATCATAGGCGCTGCCGCCTCCGGCATAAGCACGGCCCTTGGAAAGCAGGGCCTCAAATGACAAAATATAGTCCTGATCAAAGGTAACACTGGAATCCAGGCAAATTACCCATTCCAGATTGGGACATTGATCCTTGATCTGGATGACTTTTTCGGTCTGTTCCCGATCCTGAGCAAAAACCGCCTTGGATTCGGAATGCTCCAGGATGTACTGAATTTGGGATGGGATCAGTGTTGAATAAATTGTAACCGATGTATTAGCCGAACAGGCAATGGCATAATCCGAGAATGCCCAGTGCGGGCAGTTTGCCGATAAAATGCCTACGTTGCTACCGGGCTCTAACCCCAATCCGGCTAAACCATAACTGGCGGCTTCTACAATTTCACGGACCTCGCGACCCGTATAGTCCCGCCAGGCATCACCTGATTTCGCAGAAAACAATACTTTATCTGCAAAATGGGTGGTTGTGTCCAGGAACATTCGGGCTATGGTTTTGGCTTCCATCATAATTCTCCCTATTATTTCATGATTTGAGTGGCAATATTAAGCATTGGTTCCAGCAGAAAGAAGCTATTTGTTGACTGCACGTAATCAGGAAAATATATTAGCCTGCTTTTTTGCAGCCAGAGTGGCGGAATTGGTAGACGCAGCGGACTCAAAATCCGCCGGTCATCTCGACCTTGAGAGTTCGAGTCTCTCCTCTGGTACTACTACACAACCAAAACAAAACGGGTTGTCTTGGCCGCTAACAATTCTGATACAAAAAAAATCTCGCTCGATCGGTGGCTGGATTCGCGCCAAATTGCCCTCGATGCGATGCTCTATCTGCATAGCTCCGGTGTTTGGGATTACGAATACCTACTGGTGGGTGTTAAAAACTTCACGGATCATTTTAAGGAATTCTTGCAGGTCATCGACCAGCCGGGTGACCGCATCGTTTTGGAACTGGTAAAGTATTACTTTCAAGTCAATCCTCGTGAAATCGAAACACACACTGAATCCAGTGATGCATTTCTGGATTTTTTCATAAAAATGCGCGAGGCATCACATTTGCCAAGCGATCAACCCTAATAACCGCTGCCCTTAGCCTGCCAGTTCATCACTATAACCGTATCGCCATCTGATTTCATAATAACTGCTTGGTCCAGATCCGTACGTTTGATTTTTACACCCAGCTTTGAATAACGCGCCAGGGTTACCGGTGCCGGATGGTGAAATTTGTTACGCAATCCCACCGAGATCACTACCCACAGGGGATCCACTAAATTCACGTAATCGGGTAGAGAACTCGTTATACTGCCATGGTGGGGTGCTTTGATGACATCCGATTTTAAAATTGAGCTAAAAACGGTTTGGCGTTCCTCTGAATAATTCTCTGCATCACCCGTGAGTAGAAAACTGGTTTGTCCGTAAAGAATTTGGGTGACGATCGAAACATTGTTCGTAACCGACGGTGGATGGGTAACAATGGAAGAATCCGGCGCCAGGACCCGGATGACAACCGGCCAAAAGCTGCTATCAATTTCCCCGGCAAACGGTTGCAGCGATTCTACCTTCAATGAATCCACCAAGCGTTGGATTTCAGAATACACATACGATTTATAGTCAAACTTGGGTTGCCAAATACGCTTAACTGTAAAATGCCGTAGCAGCCAGGGTGCGCCACCGATATGGTCGTTGTGGGGATGCGTGAGAATCATCAAATCAATCGTGTCGGCACCGATCCGGTTCAGATAGGGTCCGATGACCTTTGCCCCCATGTCTTTGCCTTTAAATTGTAACCCGCAATCGATGACTATCACTCGGTGAGCTGGTGTTTCGATAACAGCGCCATCACCCTGACCCACATTTAGGAAAGCAACGCTCAAAACTGGTTGCGAGCTTAACGTTTCACGCCATACCGCCCAGTTAAAACATCCCAGAACCAATACCAGCAAGTAGAACCATTTCCGCCGGAACGAAGAAAAAGCCACCAGAAACATGAGTCCCGTGACTGCCAACCAGTGTAAGGGAATAGGCGGAACCTGATAATAAGCGCCCGGTATCCCGTGTAACCACTGAACAAATTTGACCAATAACTCCAAAAGAAGTTGAATCAGTGCACTCCACCAACTCCCAACTAGCGGAACCCAGCTGCCTAAAATCAACCTGGCAAACCCCAAAGCCACCACAATACCCACCGTTGGAATTACGACCAGGTTTGCCAGGAGTCCCATAAGAGGCATTTTGTGAAAATAATAAAGCGTAAAGGGCAGTGTACCCATTTGGGCCGCCAGAGAAACGATTAATAAATCGATGAAATATCCTACCCAAGGGTGATCCAGGAGAAACTGAGCTATGGGTTTTGGAATAATAGCTTTGAGGCGTGGGTAGAAATAGGCAATTGAAAAAACGGCCGCAAAAGAAAGTTGGAATCCAACCCGCCACAATTGGGAGGGCACCAGAATCAACATTCCCAAGCCGGCCGCACCCAGAATGTTATATAAATCCACCCGGCGTTCTAAAGTTGTACCCCATAATACCAAAGCGGCCATTGTACCGGCTCTTAACACCGAGGGTGCCCCTCCGGTCAGGATCGCATAAAAGGCTAGACCAATAATGGTTCCATAAACCTGCATCCGGTACGGTAGCCGCACAAAGCCCAGGATGACGAACAGAATTAAGGTCACATAGCCCACATGCAAGCCACTGACCGCCAAAACATGAATGACGCCCGTATCTGAAAACCATTGGATAATTTCATCGTCAACCGCACCGCGTTGTCCCAATAACAGTGCGGTAAGCAAAATGCCTGATTGACCGGGAATGTTTGCCCGGATATACCCGGCAATGAATTCGCGCAAATAACTGATCGAACGGACGAAACTATGACCGGTTAATGAATCTACCTTTAATGGATGACTTCGTGGTGGATATAGTAACCAGGAGACCTGATGCTCCGCCAGATAGTGGCGAAAGTCAAAATCCATGGGATTAGCGCGCGGATGCGGCTTACGGAAAAAGGCTTCACCGGAAAGAGTGTCACCGGGCAGAACCGGCAAGGGATCAGATAAATAACTCCAAACCTGACCCTGCCCCGGGATTGAGTCCCTCAGCGAAATGATTTCAATCGCTAACCTTTGTTTCCCGGTTGACGACTCACCCACGGACGAGACAATCCCGGAAAATCGGTAGGTGGAATCCGGGTTGAATTGAAGGTATCGCAGGTCGCTGTTCAGTATCGTTCGGCTCCATTCCATCCGGACCATTCCCAGGGTGAAAATAAGGGCTAACCAAAGCCAATTAAAAGGGCGTAAAAGAATCAGTACCAGAAACAATATGGCAGTACCGGCGAGAAGCCACAGCGGTAGCGAGCAGTATCGACTAAAGATCAGTCCACAACTAAAAGCGATAGCTAATACGAATAGAGGTCGACGGATCAATGCTTCCTGAATCATCCCAGGTCCATTATTCCCATTATTATTTTGGCTTTTAAAAGCAGAGGAAAATAACGAATTAAGTTCAGTAGGAAAAGCTGAAGATCAACAAAAGTTACCTCATTTGGGCTAAAAGCAGGTTCTGCCGCTTGTAAAAGTTCGCAACTCTTTGCTCACCAAGAATTTAGACGAATTCTACTTCTGTTTTCGGGGGAAGCCCTCGAAGATCAACTCGTGGAATTTTGGTCAGTCCGTGTAATAAAGATTTAATGTGCTTCCAACCAATTATCACCAACACCCAAGTCAACTTTAAGCGGGACACTCAGTTTGTGGACATTTTCCATCTTGTTGATGACCAGTTTCTTAATTTTCTCCATTTCCGATTCCGGTACTTCAAATACCAGTTCATCGTGGACCTGCAAGATCATCATGCTCTCGAACTTATTGGTTTCCAGGGCTGCCTGGATTTCAATCATGGCCAGCTTAATAATATCGGCGGCAGTCCCTTGAATGGGCATATTGATAGCTACCCGTTCGGCTCCCTCCCGCGTCATACGGTTAGCCGCATCAATATCAGGAACCGGGCGTCTACGACCGAAAAGGGTCTGTACATATTTGTGTGTACGCGCAAAATCCAGTGTTGTATCGATATACCCGCGGATTCCGGGATAGGAATTAAAATACTGATCAATCAACTCCAGCGCTTCGTTCCGTGAAATGTCCAATTCGTTGGACATGCGGAAAGGTCCGGCGCCGTACATGATCCCGAAATTGACCACTTTGGCTCGCCGGCGCTGCTCAGGGGTAACTTCTGAAGGTAATACGCTGAACACTTTGGCGGCGGTAGTACGATGAATATCTTCATTATTTTCAAAGGCTTTGATCAGAGTTTCATCATTTGAGAAATGCGCCATCAAGCGTAATTCCACTTGGCTGTAATCCGCGGAAATCAGTTTCCAGCCGGATTTCTGAGGTCGAAAGGCGCGCCGGATCTCTCGTCCCATTTCGGTCCGAATCGGAACATTCTGGAAGTTCGGATTGGTGGAACTAAGACGCCCGGTGGCGGCAATGGTTTGATTGAAGGAACTATGAATACGCCGGGTTTGGGGGTGCACCAACAACGGAAGGGTATCAGTATAAGTTGACTTGAGTTTAGCAATCCGGCGATAATCCAAAATGAATTTGGGAAGAGCATATTTTTTAGCCAGTGTCTCTAATACATTCACATCCGTGGAAAAGCCGGTCTTGGTTTTACGAACCGGTGGAATACTCATCTTTTGGAACAGGATCTGCCCCAATTGTTTGGGACTGTTGATATTGAATAATTCTCCGGCTTCCGCGTGGATTGTCTGCTCCAGCTCATTTAGTTGACTGGCAAATCCTCGCGAAAGCTCACTTAAGATTTCCGAGTCTACAAAAACACCATCCCACTCCATGCGCATCAGAACCTGCATCAATGGCAACTCTATTTTTTCCAACACCGATTCTAATTCCTGCCCGGCGATTTTTTCCATCAGGATATTGGTTAATTGAAAGGCAACGTCGGCATCTTCAGCTGCATAAAACGCGATCTTTTTCAAAGGCACGGTGTGCATGGGATAGGCGGAGCCTTTTTTCTCGGGTTTAACACCCAAATCCTCGATCTTTACCGTTTGGTAACTCAGATACTGTTGGGCCAGGGCGTCCAGATTGTAGCCCCGGCCCCCCGGATTCACTAAGTAGGCGGCCAGCATGGAATCAAACCTGACGCCTTTGACACGAATGCCGTAAGCGCTGAGCACGGACAGGTCATATTTCAAATTCTGCCCGGTTTTGGCAATGTTCTCGGCGTTCCAGAAGGGCTTTAAAAGCGATAAGATTTCTTGGGTGTCAACCGGTGTAAAATCATTCCCCACCGCTTCGGGAAAATGAACCGCTACATAGACTCCCTGATTGATGTCCCAGGAAAACGAAAGACCAACAATTTGAGCGTCGTGAGGCTTAAGGCTGGTGGTTTCCAAGTCAAAGGCTACCAGTTTTTGCTGCATTAGGTTTTTTACTAAGGCATTCAGTCCGGGACGATCGCGAACGATATCATAGTGCTTCTTGATGATTGGGAGCTTGGCGGTACCTGCCGCACCCGGCACGGAATCCAACAGCTTAATAAATGTAAAAAATTCCAATTCCTGAAATCGGTGCGTCAATTTTTCTTTTTCAATGGCGGTCCGCTTGGATTCCTCCCAATGCAAGTCTAAATCCATATTGGTGCGAATGGTGACCAGATCTTTTGAGAGCATGGCCAGGTCCCGATTTACCAGTAGTTTCTCTTTCAATTTAGGGTTTTTCACCTCATCAATATGTTCATACAAACCTTCGATGGTTTTATAAGTTTGGAGTAGTTTCAAGGCGGTTTTGGGACCCACGCCAGGGACTCCCGGCACATTATCACTGGAATCCCCCATTAAACCCAGCAAATCAATAATGTTTTCCGGTTCAACACCCCAGTTTTCTTTCACGAAAGCCGGTGTCCACTGGGAATTGTCTTTGGGATTCAAGATCATGACCTGCTCCGTGACCAATTGGGCAAAATCTTTATCACCCGTGAGAATTTTGACCTGGGCACCATCGGCCGCGGCACGTTTCGCCAAGGTCCCAATGATATCATCCGCCTCAAAACCGGGTTGGCGCAAAACAGGAATCTTCAGCTCATTCAAGACTTCATCAATCACCGGTAATTGGGCTGCCATTTCATCCGGCATTTTTTCCCGGGTCGCTTTATAAGCCGCATATTTCGCGTGGCGGAAAGTCTTTTCCTTGGCATCCATGACCACTACCAGATATTCAGGTTGCTGATCGACCAGTAGTTTTAAAATGGAATTGGTAAAACCAAAAACGGCACTCACCAACTGTCTTTTAGAATTAAACAACGGATTACGAATAAAAGCGAAGTGAGCCCGGTAGGCCAACGCGGAACCATCAATGAGGTACAGGGTTTTTTCAGACTTTGGGGTGATATGCTTATCCACCGGCAACGGATCCGTTGGTTTTTCAGGTTCTTGAGAATTGAATAGATCGGTCATGGGATTTCCTGCTTTTTAATAGGATAAGATAGGTGCGGGAGACGGTGTGTTGAAGAAAAGGTTTTTCGATTCCCGCCATTCATTCATTCCCGCGGTGAACCTGCATCTCCCGGAAAAAATTGATCAGCAGTGTCACCAACTGTGCCCGGAACTCCGGTGCATAAATCAGGTCGTTATGTCCCGCCTTTTCTATCATTTGTAACGGCGCCTGCAGAACTTCAGCTAATGTCTCAACGCTTTTACGTGGTACGACTCTATCCGCACCGGCGCCAATGATCAGTGTATTGCCAAACCCCTGCGGTAAAGGCTGAGTCAGGCTGGCAGAGAAGGGGTATTCATCGTCAATAAGGGTTTTGATCAAAATCGAAGATTCTTTCACGGTTCGCTGCCAGAGCTGTTTTTGTAGCGATTTTGGAGTCGCTGAAGTAAAAAATCGGGGGCGGGTGATAAAATCCGGCAGCAACCAATCATGCTCTAGGAGAAATACAGTAATTTTACTTGAAAGTAATGAACCGGTTGTGGCGCCATAAGGGGCCGCCAGTATCACGACTTTTTTCACGATCTCCGGACCTAATTCCCGAGCCACCACCCCTGCCAGAGCGCCGCCCAAGGAATGTCCCAATAGGAATACCGATTCATTTTCCAGTTGCACCATTTCCACCGCTGAGATTAGGGCGGTTTCCAGCGTCGTAAAATCCAAATCCGGTGCCAGAAGCTGATACGGCCCTTTATTTAAAGAGGTCGCCAGCAATGGCTCCCAGTAAAAACCGCGGACTCCATATCCATGTAAGCAGACGATTTTCATACCAGACCTTTTAAAACAAGCGCACCCCAGGCAGTAGCATATAATGCATTTTCAGGAACAACCGATTCCAATTTATAGAATGTAAGCGTGTCCCGTATCACCCGCATCAATTGGGGATAAAGGGTGCCGCCACCAGTAAGAATCACCGGCTGCTTAGCCGTACCAATTACCGCGGCCGTGATACTGGCTACCACCTCCCCCACCATCTGGAATAGACCGGCAGCTAAATTCTGTTGAGTGATGTTCCGCACAGGCTGCGTTTTGGCAAAATTACCAGCCGTCAAGTCGGGGGGCAGGCCCAAGCCGGCCGGATCGGAATAAATATCTCCCACCGTCAGATTCACGGCGTTGGGATCACCTTGCTCAGCCATGGCGTTGAGCCATTCCGGCCGGCATTCATCCAGCAGTTGTTGCCCCAAGCCCGGTATGGTTCCGGCACCCACCCCTGTACCGATGAGATGTCTAACCTGGTGGTGGGGAAAATCGACCGCTAAAATGGGCGTCCCGGACCCCAGCCCCACCACATAGCATTGGTCCAGGCGAGCCAACCGGGCGGCGCCCAGCCCCAGCGCTTTAATTTCCGAAATGATTTCCACGCTCCCCGGTGTAAATCGTTGTTCCAGCTCACCATACCGGCCACCGGTTAGTAGAATGTGATCAATCTGATCGACAGAAATTTGGGATCGCTGTTCCCAAGGCAACCAGGAAAATTCACCAACCGGCCAGCGAATGGTTTTTATGAGTATGCCACCGGTATCCAGAACAAGCGTGGTCAATTTCATAGATATATAAATTAAACTAAATAATACATGATTAGCATGGGCTGTTTAACTGAACCGAAGCCGGCATGTTTCAGCAATAAAAATTAGTTGGCATAATCTCTCCGTATGGATTAACAAAACTATTTTACCAATTTTCCGAACAATTCATACGGACCGGCCCTGCGAATTTTTACCTGCTCGAAGGTGCCGACTTTTGTATCACCTGTCACATAAACCCGGTTATCGATCTCGGGCGCATCCCATTGGGTACGGCCGACAAAGGTCCCCGTTTGCTCAATATCCGGCCGATCAATCAGCACTTTCAGCGTTTGACCGATCAACGCTTCATTCTTTTCGAGAGCGATACTGTACTGCAATTTCATAATCGTATCCTGGCGTTGGAGTTTCAGCTCTTCCGGGACGTCGTCGTTCAAATCCGCACCACTGGTGCCCTCTTCCTCAGAGTAGGTAAACACCCCCACTCGATCGAATCTCACCTCTTCCAAAAAATCCATGAGAATGTCAAAATCATCCTCGGTTTCACCCGGGAAACCAACCACGATGGACGTCCGTAAGCGAACATCGGGGATATTAGTTTTAATATCGCGAATCAGCCGCCGTAACCCAGCGTTGTCCAAGCCGCGTTTCATAGCCCTGAGCATATGGGTAGAGCCGTGTTGCACCGGCAGGTCGATGTAGGGCAACAGGTGTTTCGCGTGAGCGAACACCGGAATGAGTTTGCGCGAGAAATGGGACGGATGGGCGTAATGCAGACGAATCCAGTCCGGCCCTGTAATTTCATCCAGGGCGGCTAATAATTCATGCAGATATTGCTTCGGATGCAAATCCCAGCCATAGGTAGTCGTATCCTGACCGATGACCAGTAATTCTTTTACACCCCGTTTGGCCAGCGTTTTAGCTTCCCTAACCAACGAATTGATCGTACGGCTGCGCTGCTTGCCGCGCATAATGGGAATGGAACAAAACGAACACACATTATCGCAGCCTTCCGAAATTTTCAGATAGGCATAATGCGGGGGTGTCATCAACTTGCGCCGATGTTCCGGATCATCAACCAAATGTTTGCGTTTGGTTACATGACGAAAAATATTTTCAAAGTCTTCCGCCTTGAAAAAAGCGTCTACTTCAGGTAATTCAGCTTTTAATTCTGTTTGATAACGCGCCGAGAGGCAACCGGCAACCAGCAGCTCCTTCAGTTGGCCGGCTTTCTTTAGTTCAGCGGTTTCCAGAATGACATCAACCGATTCCTGACGGGCAGGACCAATAAACCCGCAAGTATTGATAATAATGGTGTCCGCTACAGCGGGATCATCCACCAGTTGCATCCGTGCCCGTTCCAGTCCACCCGCGATAATTTCACTATCAACCGTATTCTTAACACAACCGAGTGAGATAATGTGGATTTTCTTTTTATCTATCTTTTCGACCATTCTGCCCTTTATCATTTCTTCCACCAAAGACACCAAAAAGCACGAATTCCTTTGTTAAAAAAATAATTTATTCCCATTCAAGCTTTCCTGCATGCCAAAATTGATCAACAGTCCCAATCTTAGCTGAATCCCTTGCAGATAATTGATTAAGTGCCCTTAATTCGATTATGATTGCACCGTGGCAAATCAAATCGCCAATGTTTGTCTTCCTTAGCGGCCAGCTTCGATAAATAATCTGTAATTGCTTCTGGTTTTTTATAAGGTTTATGGCCTTCAATCAATTCCCGTTCGAGCACTAACTGGTAAACAGCTTCCAGAAACCCGTGCTCTGGTTCCTTGAGAACCTGAATCGCCGCACCAGTGATTTCAAACGCTGCTTCTTTGTAGGTTAAATTTGTCATCAGATTCTTACATGCTTTTGTTTTTTAACCGAATGCAATTTAGCTCCTCAACATGGTGAATATTTGGGACCTCGTACTTCGGTGAAAGGTGATTCACCCCTCAAAAATAGCATTCACATATTCCACAACATCAAAGCGTTGGATGTCGTCCGCCTGTTCGCCAATGCCGATGTATTTGACCGGAATGGATACTTTTTGATTGATGGCAATGGCAATACCACCCTTGGCGGTGCCGTCCAGTTTGGTTAGAAACAGGTGATCCACCGGTGTGACCTTAGAAAATTGTTGCGCCTGAATGAGGGCATTCTGACCCGTGGTCGCATCAATTACCAGTAAAGTTTCATGAGGTGCATCCGGAATGATTTTTTTCATCACCCGTCGAATTTTTTTCAGCTCTTCCATGAGATTCTTTTGGGTATGAATCCGGCCCGCCGTATCGATCAACACTACCTCGGTACCACGTGACTTGGCCGCCTGTAAGGCATCATAGACCACACCCCCGGGATCTTTCGCGGCTGGGTTGCGGATAAATTGGGAATGAGTGCGCTCCGCCCAAATCTTGAGCTGATTTACGGCAGCTGCGCGAAAGGTATCACCGGCTACCAGCATGACGGATTTTCCTTCCCGGGAGTACAATCGTGCCAACTTTCCGATGGAAGTAGTTTTTCCGGTGCCATTTACTCCCACAATGAGAATGACATGGGGGTGCGCTAATTTCTTAGTGTCCGGCTTGCGATTGCTCAGGCGTTCAACCAGATCATTTTTTAAAGAGTTCAGTACCGATTCAGCAGTAACCATCCGAGAAGCCGGAAAATTTTTTCGCAAATCCGCTATGAGTTCCAACGCTACATCGACACCCACATCGGCCTGGATCAGAATCTCTTCCAATCGTTCCAATAGATCGTCATCCAGTGGTACGCTGCCCGTAAACAATTTGCTGATATTATTGCGGACTAAAGATCGTGTTTTAGTCAGGCGCGTTTTTAATTGTGAAAAGATATTTCCCGGAGCCATATTCTATTCCTATCGCAGTGTAGATCTCATTATGGGCGTAGTTTTAACATGTGAACCAATCATTCACAAGGACTGATTTTATTGGAAAAGATTAAATTATTAGGGGGACGAATGATCGCGTTTCAAATCCACCACAAAATAAATGTAATACAGCCGCATATAAAACAACCAGGATACGGTATTAAGCAAAACCGTGAATCCCAAAATATAATAAGACCAGGGATATACCTTGAAAATAAACAGAATGATGGAACTCGCGGTAAATACCAGTGACCATTTGCCTGTTCGGTTCGCCTGAAGTTCGCGTTTTGATTGCCGGGTTACCCACAAACCAATGAGTGAGATCATACTGTCCCGGGCGATAATAAAAATGATAAACCAGAGCGGGACCGTTGTATTAATGGGCTTGGCGAACAGAAATGCAGCAAAAATTACGACCTTGTCTGCAATGGGATCCAGCATTTTGCCGATACGGGTTACATCTTTATACGACCGTGCAAACCAGCCATCGAAAAAATCGGAAAATATGGCCAAAGTCATCCAAAGGATAGCAGCCGTGGGCACCCTCTGATCCAAGACATACCAGCGATTCAGGTAATAGACAATAGGAATCGACATGAATGCCCGAGCCAATGAAATGGCATTGGGCAGTGTCAGGTATTGTTTGATATTTGCGGTCTTAAGCGCCTGCACGTAAACTCCGGATACGAAATCGCTGAATCAACTCCGGCGACCCTAGAAATTCCGGGACCGGTCCCTGATGTATAATTCGACCAGCTTCAAATCCCAAAACCGTAGCCCGGTGGGCAATCACATCCAATGTGTGGGAGATTATCAGAAAACCGGTCAACTCCATTTGTAAAATATTCAGGTATTCATTTACCCACAATGCTTCTTTGGGACTTAATCCAATGGTCGGCTCATCCAAAATCAGGTATCGCGGTTGCAGATACAAGGCGCACGCCAGAGCGGTACGACGACGCTCCCCGCCACTCAGCCAACGCAAGGGATAATCCAGCACAAACTTCCGGTCCAGACCCAACTTTTCCAAATTCACAGCCATTTGGGAAGCATCATACCCTTGAGGAAAAAGATAATCCAATTGCTCCCGAAGCGTTTCTGCAATAAAAAACTGCCCCATGCTTTGGGGAACATATAGCCAGGGTTCTGATGCTGGATTTGCAGTTTGCAATAACCCGGCGATCCCCCGCGCCCAGGTTGATTTCCCACTGCCATTACCGCCAACGGCTACTATGCCGCCTGTCATTTCCAGCTCAAGTGCACCGGTATCCAGCGTAAACCCGCTGCTTTCAAAGGTGAATTGCTGATCCGGGAAATAGGCCTTCATTCAGCTTTTAACCGCCCCCCGATTAACTGATAAGTTTGGGTTCCCCACGTGGCTTCGGCTGGAAATTGGGTGACATGAATGATCGTTCGACCCGTTTGATGCAATAAGTGAAGATCGTCACGCAGAATTTCCGTCTGGCCGGCATCGAGGTAGGATGATGGCTCGTCCAAGAGTAAAATTGGCGATTTTTGGAGCATCAAAACCGCTAAAGCCAGACGTTGACGCTCGCCTCCGGAAAGTGCCTGGGGACGCACCTGGAGTCGATCTTCCAGTCCAAATCTATGGGCAACCGCCAGTTTCTCATCTGGATTGGCATTCACGACGTAGTCCAGTTCCTCCCGGACCGTACTACCGAGAATCTGCAGGACCGGGTTTTGAGCCAAATAACCCACGCCGGCTTTCCGGGCGCCATTGACGCCCCGGGTATGGATTGGAACCCCGTTGATCCAGATTTCTCCCGAACCTGGCGCTTGCAGCCCCGTTAGTAATTTCAAAAAAGAGGTTTTGCCGCTGGCATTGTCCCCGCAGATCGTTATAAATTCACCCTTTGGGATGGTCACTTCCAAGCCATTGAATACATCCTTAACGTTATTTTGCCAGGTAAATCTGAGATACAGGTCGCGCACCCGTATGCCGGCCCGCTCCATTGGACTATTTTTCACGTTGAATATTGAATTCGACAAATTGGGTGAGTGAAAATTTTGCCGGCGAATCCGGGAAACGGTCCAGTGCTTGAATAGCTTGGTCACTAAACTCACGCAAGCGTTGCTTGGCATGCTCCAAACCTCCGGTACGCCGCACCAGTTCCAGCACCATATTTTGGTTACCGGCTTTTTTGCCTTTAATGAGTGCCCTTTTGATTCGTTTTTGCTTGCCGGAATCAATTTGAGAAAAGGTGTGAATCAGGGGCAAAGTGACCATATTGTGTTTTAGATCGAGTCCGATCGGCTTACCTACACTGGCCTCCCGGCCTTCAAAGTCAAACAGATCATCTTTTAATTGAAAGGCAATCCCGAAATTATGGCCATAATCATGCAATGCCTGCCAATCATCCGGATTATCAGAGGTGGTCATAATACCCATTTGACAACCGGCAGCAATCAGGGATGCGGTTTTATCATCAATCATCTGAAAATAGGCCTTCTCGGTCATGGTGTCGGAGCGGGCGCGATCGATTTGATCAATTTCACCCGTGACCAATCGATCAGCGGTTTCGGATAAAAGCCGCATTAACCGGGTGTTTCCAATATAGACCATATTGATCAGGGTTTTGCTAAAAAGATAATCTCCGATTAGAACGCTGACTTTATTACGCCAAATGGAGTTAATGCTGGGTAGGCCACGGCGAGTTTCGGCTTCATCCACCACATCGTCGTGCACTAAAGTGGCGGTGTGCAGAGCTTCCACCAGACTGGCCGCCCGGTAGGTGTCTTCAGAGCACTCTCCCTTCAATTTGGCTGCGAGCAACAGCAATAGGGGGCGCAACTTTTTTCCTTTCTGCGCCACCACATACTTCATCACCTGGTTGATCAGAAAGACGTGGGATTTCAGTATATCCTCGAATTGATGTTGGAAAGAATTAAATTCGGGTTGAACGGGGCGGATCAGATCATTTAATGAAATTTTCACGGCGTTTGCCCGGCTTCCTTCAACGCCAACTCCTCTCGCTCCTTTTTCTTCACGAGATAGGACACAAGAATACTTACTTCATAGAGTGTGATCATTGGCGCAGCGACTCCGATCATGGTAAAGGGATCTGCCGGCGTAAATATTGCAGATAAAATCAATATAATCAAATAGGCAAAACGGCGAATCTTTCGCAGGAGTTTGGGGTCCACGATGCCCATGCGGGTTAGAATAAATACGATCACCGGCAATTCAAATGCAATGCCGGTAAAAATTAGAAGAATAACGAGGTATGACATATAATCATTAATGGTCACATAATTAATCACACCAGGCAGGCCATGATTCAGGATGGCGAAAAATTTTAATGACCAGGGAATCATGATATAATAGGAGAAGGTGCCGCCAATGAGGAAACAGAGCATGGTGACGACGATAAAAGTAGGTACATGGCGTTTTTCCGAATCGAACAATCCCGGTGCAATAAATTGCCAGGCCTGATAAATAATTACCGGAATTGAAAAAATCAAACCCACCATAATGGCCACTTTCATTTTGACCATAAAAACGCCGAGGATGGTGGTGTTTAATAACTGTAAAGGTGGTTCGGTCTGCTGGATCGGAACGGAAAGTAATTCGATAATCGCATTGGAAAAAATGTAACCGATGACAGCAAAAATAATAATGCTGACCAAGGCTTTGATAATACGCCAGCGCAACTCTTCAAGATGATCAAGAAATGGCATGGAGTTTTCTCTGGAAGCGCCCATGGGCGCAAAAATAACGGGAAATGAGAGGCCGCCCAATAAGGATTTAGGTTATTTGGAAGATGTTAAGTTTATTGATTTGATGAAGTTGATCCCGATTAAAAAGCCCCAGATTATTTAGTATTAAAAAGCAGGTTTACCAGGACAACCGGCGATGGGATTTTTTCAACCGGTTGGGCCAGAGTTTGGTCCAGCAAAGTTTGCCGGGCAGCATTCCAAAATGACCCTTGCAAACGACTCAGAACCAGATTCCGGACCTTTAAGCGAAGCCGGCGTTGAAAATTCTTCTGTAATAACCCGGCTACTTTAAGATACTCATGGTGCTTTTCTATTGCTTGCGCCAGCGTGCCGATACCCTCAATCTTTGTGGCCGACGTCTTTAAAACAATTGTCTTCCAGTCCGACTGTCTCAGGCGCAAATCCAAAATTCCCCGCAGTTCGCGAAATGCTTTTTCCGCTCCTGATCGATCAGCCTTATTAACTACAAAAAGATTGGCAATCTCCATCAACCCGGCTTTCATGGCCTGAATTTCATCACCGGATTCCGGTACAACCACTACTATCGTTGTATCGGTCGCCTCCGCCACATCCAGCTCAACTTGTCCCACACCCACCGTTTCGAATACGATGAGATCAATACCGGCGGCATCAAACACATCGGCTGCCTCCTGCGCGCGGACCGATAAACCACCCGTGCTTCCCCGGGTAGCCATGGAGCGGATAAACACACCGTTGTCCTTAAAATGGCGCAGCATGCGAACCCGGTCACCTAAAATAGCCCCTCCGGTGAATGGGCTGGTGGGATCGACGGATATTACGCCAATCGTTTTGCCGTCGGCACGCCACACTTCGATCAGGCGGTCAACCAAGGAGGATTTACCGGCCCCGGGTGGTCCGGTCACGCCAATTCGATAGGCATGCCCAATATGACCATGCAGCGCATCAGCCAGAGCGGTCATGTCATTATCACTCCGCTCAACTATCGAAAGCGCCCGGGAAATAGCCAGGCGCTCACCTTTTAAAATACCCTCAATATCAAATTTCATCGTACTGCGAATATTACCCTTTGGTCAAATAACTCTCTTTGAATTTTTCGTACTCATTAATAATGAGTTTATGACCTTCGCGTTCAATCCAGTGTTTTTTTTCTAAATTTTTCAACATTCGCGACACGGTTTCACGAGTTGTACCCGCCATGTTGGCGATATCCTGCTGTAGCGGCAAATTATTCACGGTTACACAGCCCTTATGGTGGATACCGTATTCCTCGGAGATGCGCAGCAACACCAGCGCTATTTTGCCTTCCGCATCACTCAATGACAGGGCTTCGATATGTTGATCGGAACGCCGCAGCCGGGTCGCCAGTTCCTTAAGCAGCGTAATGGAAACCAGCGGGGTGCGTTCCAGAAGGTCCAGGAAATCACTTCGATCGATCATGTACACCAATGTTTTTTCCAGCGCAATCACATTGGCCGAGCGTTTTTCCCCATCCAAAATAGACAGCTCACCAAAAAAATCGCCTTCATACAGGAATGATAGAATTACTTCCCGGCCATCTTCTGAAAGTCGTGTAACCTTAACGGAGCCGGATTCGATGATAAAAAAACTATCTCCGGTATCCTCTTCCATAAGGATGATCTGATCTTTTTGGTAAATTTTCTGTTGGCATAGTTTAGCGACACTCTCCAGAACCGGATCCTTTAGCTCTGAAAAAAGCGGTACAATCTTCAGAATTTCAACTGCGCTCATGGTGACTCCTTTTGCTTTTTGTCAGGCTCAGATTCTTCCCTTTCATTCTTCGATTTACTTTTCTTGCCCGGTTTGGAAAACCGGCTCATGAGGTCAGGAACCATGTCAACCAATTTCCCCCACATAACTTCTTTCCCCACCAAAGGTAATATCTGTGTTTTATCATCCGATACCACAATAAAGGCTACCGGATCGATCTGAGCACCTCCACCCATGCCGGAACTGCCTTGTTCTTTTCCCTCCGCTTTACCTCCGCCGGCGCCAAAGCCGACACTGATTTTCGCAACGGGGATGATCGTCTGTTTTCCGGCTGAAATGGGTTTACCAATTACCGTTTCCGTATTTACTAAAGCCCGAAGCTCCTCAAGGACTGTTTTTACTAAGGTATCGATCATAATTTCGTCATCCCCGGCGTCAATTTTTAGGTCGAAATAATTTTAATGTTTGGAAGCCGTATTTGATAGCAAGAAATACAACTCGTGCCGGTAGGATTTTGAGCGAACATTTCCCTTCAAAAGTTGTTTTGTGATTTATGAAATCGGGCACTACCACTAATCCGGATGATTCTGGTAACGCCAGGATGGTCTGCAATCCTCCAAACACCCATCCCGTGGTGGCGGGGTTGGAGAAACTTATGGTTAGTTTACCTTGAATTGGTTCGAGCTCCAGACCAGGCCGAAACACATTCCAAACTTTCCACAAAGAGGAAGCTTTAAACCGCCACGCAAAATAATTAAAAGATTTTAAACCGGTGCCTGATTTTTTGAATTTCGGGTTGACCAGACCGGTAGCGGATTTGGAAACGCGGACTCCCAGTTTTTTAAGAATCCTTGATCTAAATCCGGGCGTAAGGGGAAAGTCAATATTTATCCAAATCAAGCCTGACAAAACGGCAAGACGCCCGGTTACCTTTTTATTGGTATTTACCTCAAAAATACTGAGTTTCCAGGGCAACAATAATATCAGAGCGGTCATGAGAATCAGGATGACCAAAATAATTTCCAAGCTTGTTAGTATTATGAATCCCATCTAAACTAAAATTAGGCTTGAGAACAAGGGGAAAAAATCTTTTTAAGAATTTTTTAGAAAGGCCGTGAAAACAGCCTGAAAATGATCTCAATTTTTTATCTGCGTCTAAAGAGTTGACAAGACTTTACCCCGCACCTATATTCGCCCGCATTTTTGGGAAGATTGAAGGAGCATTATGCCAGTTACAAAGACCATCGCCAAGCGCATTCGCCAGGCAGCAAAATCTGAAGCTTACAATCATCATTACAAGTCGATGATGAAAACTTCTATTAAAAAGGTTTTATCCGCCACGGATAAGACAACGGCGGAACCCTTATTACGGGAAGCAACTGAAATTATTGACCGCGTCGTCAATAAAGGTGTGATTCATAAAAATCGGGGCGCTCACCAGAAATCCAGGATTCAGCGATATTTCAACAAGTTGACTTAAAACAATTTAATCGTTGCACCTACAAATTATCAGCCATTCGATTCGGATGGCTTTTTTTCATCCATAAAGACCATATTATCAGCTCAATTTATTGCAGATATACCTGAGTGTCCAACTTCAGCCTGAGCGCCGGATCACTGAATTGCAGCCAGGTAAGATGATTTCCTTTTACCGCCATGACGCGGGCAATTCCAATCTTGATTGATTCGCGCCCTAACGGTAAGCCCGCATGACCTAAAATGACACCCCCGTCAGTATATACCATATAGGTTTGATCTTTAATCAGTCCGTCGGCTGACCCTCCGTTGACATGGAAATCAGCCCCCCGGACAATTAAAACCTTAAACGGCCCCAGACCCGGCTTCTGTCCTGATTCCAGCCCAAAATAACTAGCTACTTTTTTTCGGAGATCTTGTCCCTGCGCCACCAATGCACGAAAAATCAGTGATTGCCGAAATGCCGGTGAATTAAAAGCTAGTGTATCCAATTCACCGAATGTCAGGGCGTGTTTTATTCCCTTGGCTAAAACGGTAAATCCGAGTTGCCGATCAGTCAAATCAGTTTTGAGGGTCCAGCGGGTAATTTCAGAACCGTTGGCTACATTTATAAGTAAACATTGCGACACCAGCTTAGCCTGATACCCTTGGTAGCCCCCAATCAATGGATTGCCAACATGATATTTGGAGATATCGATCCGCAGGATAACCGTTTTCAGGACATAGGTTGCCGGTGGCGTTTTATCCACGATTCGGAGGCCATTTCCACGCAGCGAATCGAGAATACCACCCCACAAAACAGGGAGATTTTGTTCGATCCGCCACGGATTATCCATGTGAGCAGCTTCGTTAACCGAGCCCATTTTTAAATAAACCGGTGTTGACGGATCGCCCCGTAACAGGGCCGCCAGGAAAAGAAAAAAGAGGATGCTTTCAAGTTGCCGCATTTGGAGTAAATCTACACTTTCATGGAAAAATGGCAGGTAAAAAAAGGGGCGCTTCCTAGAAAGCGCCCCTTTTGAGTAATCCGTTTGAAGAATGGATTATTTGATGATAGTCAACTTGCGGACCTGTGTGAAAGCGTTCTTATCCGCGGTTAACCGCATGATATAGAGACCACTGGCCACATTCTGACCAAAATCGTTGATACCATTCCATTGGATGGTCTTGTAACCGGCTGTCATATCCCGGTTAATCAGGGTTATGACCTTCTGACCCAGCAGGTTGTAGATCACCAACCGGACATTCGCGTCCCGTGGCAGAGCATACTTGATGGTCGTGCTGGCATTGAACGGGTTCGGATAATTCTGATCCAGTGCGAATTCCTTGGGCAGCCCAAGTTCATTATTCACACTTACGACAGATCCATGGAAATCCGCAATGTTGCGCGGCATCAATTGATAACCACTAAAGTAGGGTGAACTGCCATCATACTGGCTGACTACGCCGGTTATTGACAGGTACTGATCAGTGGGTGCACCGGTGCCATCAATATCGGTATCGCGATCAATACGAACCTGGACCGTATCCACACCATCGGTTATGTACACGGTGGCATGCGACCCTTGCGCGGGCCATTGGCCGGGATCAACCAGACTGACGCTGTCAATCTGAACCAGAACCCCTTCCAGTGCTTCACCAACATTATCCAGCAATTGACCGGCTGAAATCATCAACGGTTGCACCTCCGGTATATCGTTCGCAAGAATCGACCAGCCATCGGCAGCCACGTTAGTGATCTCGGAAAGTCCGTTGTAGAAACCAACCGTACCGGTGATTTCGACATACTGGCCACGCGCCAGGTTTTCAGCGTTGTGAAAATCGCTATCATAAACAGCCATTCCCACGGTGCTGTTCCAGGCTTGAATGTAAGCCGGTCCACCCAATTCGCTGGTGGTTGTAACATAACCACGGACGGTTACCACGGAATCTCTGATCACCGGCTCACCAACCGCATTGTCGGCAGCAGTAGTGTACAGGGTGGTGATCAGATTAGCACCCGGCAAGGCGTAACGGCCGATGGTCGTTTCCGCGGTCGCAAAATCCGCGATGTACAGTACACCCAGCGCCGCGTCAAAAGCGATGCCCCGCGGGCTATTGGTGCCCGTTAGTTCGTAGACTTCGCGCGTGGCGTAGCCATTGGTGGGATTGTAGATATACACTCGATCATCACCAACCACATTGGTAGTGGAGCCAATGAGATAGAGGAAACCGTCGCTGTCAAACTTGACGCGTGAGATTTCTTCACCCGGTTTAAACGGACCGGGCAGATCATCAATCTGCAGGTAACTGCCATCGGTCTGGCGCACCAGTACATGCACCACGTTGGATAAAGCACCAACCAGGATATGGGAGCCATCCGGTGAAACGCCAAAATCTCGACCGACGGCGCCCCAGGCCATGGTGTCGGAGCGGATCAGTTCCAGGTTCGTGTCAAACTTGTTGATGACATTACCAACGACGTTACTCGTATAGAGATTTCCGTCATAATCGAAGCTGAAGACCGCGCTTCCGGATTGAGCGACGGCGCCGATCTGTTCACCCGTTTCATGGTTGAAACCGGCCACATAGCCACTTCCGGAAACCCAAACATTGCCAACCGGGTCAAGGCCCACATCGCGGCCATGATTATTGGCATTGAGCCAGATCGTGTCGGCTCCAAGTACTACAAAGGGGATATTATCGATATGTGAATGAACCCCATCGGCATCCCAGGAGCGAATATTGGGAACCCAACCATAGTAGGAAATCGACCACAACTTGCTCTGGGCGTCAACGGCTAACCCTTGCCAGCCAGTGCCTTCTTCCGTGAACTCATCTACATAAGTGAACGGCCGTTCCGGAGCTGGCGCGGCCTGATCGACATTCACATCGAAGGTGACCGTATTGGATGTGTCAACCCCGTCGGTTACGAACAGACTGAAGGTATACGTACCCATTGCGGTGGGACGGAAACCGGCGTTTCCGGATTGAAATACCTGGATCGGTATCGTATCGGGACCCATCCAGTGGAAGATCAAGGGATCATTATCCGGATCGGAGCAGCCACTACCATCGAAGTTCACAAAGGCACTTACCTGGTTACTTCCGGGAATAGCGGGTGCTACGGCCACGGGCGGACTATTCTTGATCAATGTCAGATCAAGCGTCATATCATTATCTATCATAACCAGTGTATCAGCGGCTTTGTAGCCAAATAAATCGGCGTGGACCCAGTATTCACCCGTCACAATACCGGGGATACTATAGGCGCCATTGTTATCGGCCACGCCATGCCAGTATTCCTCATAAGGAGTTACCACGACTTCCGCACCGGTGGGATCGCCGGCATCACTGGTTGAGATGGTACCCGAGAGCATATGAGTCGGAACCGTAGCCGGATTCGTCCAGGCCAAGCTATCCAGATAGATATGTTGATACACACCCGGTTCGAATGGCAGAATGCCCGAGATTTCTAAACCACCCATTTGTTGGGTAGCGAATCCATCCAATACAACGTGACCATACTGACCCAGAAAATCGGCTTGATTCAGATCGACAACCATGGGCGCCGGGGTCAAACCATTGAGTCTTAGCAGGAGCGACGTTGGCGCCGTGCCATTGGACGACATAAACTTCACCCACAAATCCAACTTGAAGTATTCACCGGGTTGAGCATTCAGACCACGCATGAATCCACTCTCGGCAAAGCCCAGATTGGATGCCAGATCCAAGGCCCCCGGGCTGCCCGCCAAGCCCATTGTATCATTGATACTCACGGTCATGTTGGCATCGTTTATAACGCCCCAATTCGGCACATCCGCAGCGGTTTCAAAGTCTTCCACGAAAGAAACCGGGAGGACCGTGAAATTAACGACAGCCGGAGCAGAAGTGTTCACGCCGTCATTTACCTCTAACTGGAAGGCATAGTCGCCCGTTTGCAGAGCCTGGAATTCCAGGTTGGGCTGAGTCAAATCCAAACCTTCGATGGTCGGACCAACGGTTTGAGTCCATAGAAATGTGATGGGATCGCCATCAATATCACCGGAACGCTCACCCAGCAGGTTGACCATATTCCCAAAGATGACTTCCGGGCCCGGTTTCACGGCAATTCGCGCACCCGGTACCCGGTTACCCGGCTCTCCGGTTGTATCAAACAGATAACCACGATAGGTTCCCTGGGGGTAAGCCGGTTCAACGCCATTGTTACCGGTAGGACCAACCCCCCAAGCGATATTAAAGCCATCTACGACATCCATGGTGTAGGGTCGTGCGTAACTATACAGGTAATGGGTACTGTCATTTAATTGAATCGAGTAAGCAATTTCACCACTGGTCAAATCCAGGGCGCCAATAAAGGTGTCATAGTAGGTGACCGTATCGTTTGGCTGAATACTGTACATGACATACATCTTGTTGGGGTCTGCGCCCGGGCGTATAGCCTGAGCCCGATGGAGGTCGGCATTCGTGTAGAACGGCACATTCTCATAGCCGCTGCCGTTGTCAACCCACTTGGAAATGCTGTCAGAGAAGCCAACCGTATAGATGGCATCATCGTAAACGGCAATCGAAGCGTTATCACCGGAGTTGAATAGCGTGGTTGCTGTCCACGTATCAGTCGATGGTGTAATCTTTACAATTTCACCGCCGTTACCCATGAGATACACTTCGGTATTATCGCCGGCTCCCCGTACAGACAAACCGCGGGAAGAGCCGCTGTGGGTATAGATGGGTTCCGGGTTGGAACCATAGGCATCAAAACGCCAGACACTGTTGCCGGAGCTGTAGGTGGCCAGGTAGAGCAGGCCATCATCGGCCATGTCCAAACCGTAAGGTCCCAGCCAACCATCGATACCGGCCCAAATGAGCGTATCATCCGGTGTCCCGGTTACATTACCAGGAGCAAAATAATGAATCCCTCTGGGACTTGTATTGCTCATGAAAACCGCACCGGTAGCCGGATCAATTGCCGCACCACGGATACTGCCACTGTATTCGGCAACATACTGCGGAACGATGAAATCGGCATTCACGGAAACCAGCACCTCATCGGTATGGCCATATTCCGGACCCGTGTCAACCGACAACTGGAAGACATAGTCACCCGCCTCGGTCGGCGTGAAAGTGGCGTGCAAATCAGCCGGATCACTCAAAGCAACAGCGGGACCCGAAATCTGTGTCCACACCGCCGTGTTACCGGCTTGAGCATTCTGAATTGATCCGTTCAAGGTCACTGCACTATTGATCAGTACGAACTGGTCACTACCGGCATTGGCCAGCGGTGGATATGTGCCCTGATCAACCGTAAAGTTGTCATAGATGATCCGGCCGTTGGCGCCATTGTAAACAAAAACACCCGGATAACCGGCATCCAGAAATGGTGCGTCGTCATGCGCCGGACAACCCGGCAGCATTTGGCCATCCAGGAAAGCAAAGAAATCGTTGCCGATGACTTTCACCTTCAGATTGTGCCAACCGGTTTCGATGGTTTCAAAATCCACACCCGGGCTCCAGATGGCGACGGTATGCCAACTTCCGTTATAACCTTGCAATTTCAGTTGACCGTTGTTGCTGCTGGAGGAATTCCGGTAAACAAAACGGTAGTATATCAAATCGCTGGCGGTTGATTTAGCGGAAAGTCCCTGATATAAGGGCGCATCCGCGTCAGCCGGTCCGACTAGAAAAACATCGGCGGAAACCGACCAGTCAGCTCCCAGGACATTGTCGAGATAAGCAATCCCGGTATAGCCTGCATCGGTATAGACACCAACAGCGCTACCCCAGCCGGATGCGGTGGAGTCAGCAATTTCCAGTGTGCCATCACCCGCGGCCCCGTTAAAAGCCCAGTTCAGGTCAAAAATGCTATCGGTGAAAGTTTCCACCAATGGCCAGGTAAAAGCCTGCTGGACATCAACCGAGTTATCGGCGTCATGGAAGGTAAAAGTGTAATCACCATCCTGGGTCGGTGTAAATGAATAGTTGTTGCCGGCACTACCAATACCACCGTCCCCATAAGCAGCGGTCCAACTATGCATCACGGTATACTTATAGCCGTAGCTTGTCCCGGCAACGAGGGGGAAGGTACCCGTCCAGGTATCACCTACCCGGGTCAGGTTATCAGCGGCATTATTAAAGCTATTCATATCTCCGGCCAGAGAGATGACCCAATCATTGTAACCGGTATCGCTGGGATCGACCACACAAAGGTCGCTGCTCACTGGATCCGTCGTGTTAACAGTGATGGCGGCACCATCTTCCAGCCAGGAATTGCCGTCGTTTTCGGAACCGGTCCACCAACTGTAAGTGGTGCCGTCAGCTACCAGAGAGACCACTCCCTCGAAGATACCGTCCCCGTCGGGGTCGGTCAGTTCGACCATGGGACCGGACCAGTTGCTGTCATAAACACCATCCGCATCCCAGGAACCATTGGCCCAGAAGGAACGATACTGGGCATCGCCACCGATCTGAGCTTTCAGGGTAACATCGGCATACGGGATAACTGAAATTTCTGAGAACGAAGAAATATCGTCCACATAAATAACTGCATCGGTATTAGAAGACGATTCAAAATGCAGCCCTGTCAAGGTCACATTGTCAGATGAACTGAATGATCCGTCCGAATTCGCAAATGAAGTATAAGTATCCCGTAGTGGATCAAATGAAATAAACTGCCAAGCGTCATCTGCACTGAGATAGAACCAAGGTCCACCTTCGTAATGGTTGTCGCCACCGGTTCCCGTATCTTTCAGGATCATGCGTACGCGAACATCGCTGTTGGTGCCTTTGACCCACATGCCAACGCGTTCTCCAACCGGAATTTGTGAAGGAGAAGGATTGTAAACGCGGGCATACCAGCCCTCAGTGGCATCCACACTCGCAATTAGATCCAACTTACCGGAACTCGCACCGCTATAGGCGGCTTCGGTGGAAGCAGTTAAGGTGGAAGATGCCTCTAAACCGGTCGTTGAGCCAGACCCGTTCGGATCCCACCACGTCCCGGTATCGGTCTCAAAATCGTTGTAGACGATTTGTGATTCAGCCGGATATTCAGAAATATCATCTACGTAAACCACAACCGTGTCATTGGTGGCGGATTGAAATTGCAGACTGGTTACACCCACGTAATCAGTCGAAGCAAATGAACCGTCGGAGTTGACAAATGCGGTGTACACATCATTGGTGAAATCAAACGCCACAAACTGCCAGTCGCCCGGTGTTCCATTCAGGTCATACCACGGACCGCCTTCGTAGTGATTATCACCACCGGCACCGATATCCTTGGCCATAAAACGGAATTGAATACCCGGAGTCATGGACATGACCCACATGCCGATTCGATTATGGGGCAACGCATGGTGGGGTGACGGATCATATACCCGGGCAAACCAGCCCGGAGTGGCATCGTCGGTTGCATTGAAGGTTATTTTTCCACTCTTGGTCCCGGTGTGAGCATAATCCCCCGACTGTGCGAAGGACGATGTGGTTTCCAAGCCCGAAGTCGAACCTGAACCGGTCGGCGCCCAGAACGATCCAACGCCCGATTCAAAATCAAGGTAGACATATTCATCGGGTGGTATCGGCGGATTGCCTTGAGTTATATCAGCGAGACTTCTCGGCTGAACCTGGACCGCATTGTAATCACTTACAATGCCGATTAATTGTTGTAGCGGCCAATACGGTTCGGTTGAGCCTCCAATATCCGTATCTGAATCGATACGTAGAATAAAATCACCGGTACCATCATTTACGGTAATATTTCCGCTTGAGGTTGGCCATGAACCACTTACCCAAGCCACATTCGTCATTACAACCAACTGACCTTCATAAGCTTCACCGTCCAAATCGGCTGAGGTTACCGCAGCCGGGGTGGGCAAGGCGTTACCTGAGTTCAGAATTCCTGAGTAGGACAGTGAACCCAGTTCAAGCAAGTCATGGTAAGAGCTGAGCGTACCAACCAACAGCACTGAATCACCTGCGGCTACATTGCCGAAAGTTGTGTAATCGTAAACCGCCAAACCAGCGGTGGCATCCTGAATATAAAAAGGATTGCCCATTTCAGTAGCAGTCACAATTCCCTTGACCACTACTTCATTACCCGCACCTAATAATCGGGCATCTGCAATACTGATTGGATTTAACACCCAAATTGTAACTGCCGTCGTTGCCGTTCCGGTATCACCGGCATCATCCGTGACCGTCAAGGTAAATTCGAATGTCACCGTAGTATCCGTAGCCGGGGCAGTAAAAGTCACGGTCGCCTGGTCAGTAGCACTCAATGTCACGGTCGGTCCCAGTGTCTGGACCCAACTGTAAGAGACGATGGAACCGTCAGAATCGGAACTGCCGGAACCATCCAAAGTTACCAGATCGCCGGAATTAACATCCTGATCGGCACCGGCATCAGCAACCGGTGGGACATTGGCCCCCGGTGAATAGGTATGGCTGCCCGGAGTACAATTAGCAGTTGTGCCTGCTAATAAAGCCCACTGGGAGATGTCGAATGTGGTTGTCCCGGTTCCGATGTTGCTGTTGCGGGAGGCCACCTGATCGGTATACTCCCAGGCTTCACCGGTCCCATCAACACCAATGACACCGTAAACATCTATCCCCCCGCTACCATCAGCGAGTTCGTAGACATCATCACCATTGCCACTGATGCTGGTATTAAACATGTTGGCAATCCCGGCCCCCCATTGAGCCTCAAACGCGGTCTGATCATGTGCCACGACAAAGGTCCCGCCGGCCGAAATTGTACCGGTCAGCGCAATTGCAGTGGGACTGGTTCCGCCATTGGAGTACTTATTGATCGACCAACCGGACAGATCCACATCGGTCGTTCCCGAATTGTATAACTCAACAAATCGCGCATTGTAATCAGCTGCGTGATCTGCTACTTCACTGATAAACACATCGCCAAACGCATATGTCATCAGCGAAAAAGCCCATAAAGCAACAATGATCCTTTTCATGTCTCCCTCCTAAATGGAAGTGTTTGCATTAGAAATTTACCCCAAATACCTAAGTTCGTTGATATCAAGAACTTACGGTAGTTTTCCGGTCATTTATCAAAAAATATGTCTTTTGATTTCCCATTTGTCCCAGTATAAACGGAGTATACGGAGTCGGAAAATCCGTGTCAAGCACTAACAGTCGATTATGGGGGATAGTTAATATATTTATACAAACGCACTCCCGCTTGCAGATTGTCCGTTTGGCGCCTACTTTTCATAAAATTCTTGCGGCGGTGGGAGTCGAAGCCATGTCGATTAAAAGTTTCAATTCTAATGTTTACAGT
>CAZIWX010000019.1:0-30552 GCA_964543125.1 uncultured Lentisphaeria bacterium
GTACCGCACCCGGAAATGATATTGAACATGATCGCGACCGGTGTGTATGGTGAGTTGGGTGTGTTGTCCGAAGGTGTGGGGACTACGCTTCCGTTTGAATATCTGGGGGGACCCTGGGTCAAAGATCCACATCACCTGGCGGTTGAACTCCAAAAACGGATCGGACCGGGCATCAAGTTGCGCCCCAGTTTTTATAAACCCTATTATGGTCGTTATGCCGGCAAAGTGTGTGGCGGTGTACAATTGTATGTCACGAATCGTAATGCCTACCGGCCGTATATCACCGGATTTGAACTTTTAGGGGAAGCCCAAAAATTGTATCCACGGGTGGACTTATTCGGCAACCCGGATCGCTGGAAAATGTTTGATCAGGTTACCGGCGGCCGCTGGATTCGGGAGAGTCTTCAGGCTGGAGAAGACCCGCAAACATTCCCGGCGCGTTGGGCGGACGGTTTAAGAAAGTTTATGAGTATTCGGGAAAAGTACCTTTTGTATTGATCAAAACCGGCAAGGAGCAAACTTCATCTTGAAACAGATACTGCATTATTCCACCATCACAAGACTGGCAACCGGGATGCTGCTATTTGTGCTTTCAACGACTCAAATCCAGGCCCAGGAAGCTTTTATATCACCCCACAAAGCAGACTGGCTGGCGCATCAGGGCCAATCGGAACCAGTGGTGGATCTCACACCCGGTGCACCCATCAATCCTTTAAGCGGAATGCGGCGGGTGCCTTCCCATGTTGTCTTCGGCTATCATCCCTATTGGAATGGTACTGCTTACACCAATTATAATTACAATCTCTTGACCCATATTGCTTACTTTGGAGTCGAATTGAACTCCTCGGGTCAGGCTACCAATAGTCATAGCTGGCCGGTCACCAGCCTGATCAATACAGCCCATAGTCAGGGCGTCAAAGTGATTCTCACCGCAACACTTTTCAGCTCCGCGGACATCACCACGTTGGTTTCCAGCAGCACCAACCGGCAGACTGCCATCAACACGCTGATTTCCAAAGTAAGTCAGGGAAATGCAGATGGGGTGAATATCGATTTTGAGTCGGTGCCCGGTGGCTCACAAACCAATTTCAATACCTTTATTCACGACCTGACACAGGCCTTCCATGAGCAGATCCCGGGATCGGAAACCAGTATCGCCATGCCGTCCGTGGACTGGTGGAATTCTTATGATTACAATTATCTGAATCAGAACTGCGATGGCTTGATGATTATGGCCTATGGTTATTACTGGGGCGGAAGCTCCCATGCGGGACCGGTGGCTCCGTTGTATAACGGGGGACTGGCCGGCTATAATATTGACCGCACTATCAATACATACCTTTCTGAAACCGGGAATGACGGGAGTAATATTTTCCTGGGATTGCCCTGGTACGGTTATAACTGGCCGGTTTCCAGTAGCGCTCAGAATGCGCCAACGACTGGCACCGGCAGTTCCATTACCTATTCGGCCGCCGAGCCGGCTGCCAACACTTACGGTAAGCATTATAACTTCGATGTCCACAGTGCCTGGTACAATTACACCAGCAGCGGGCAGTTACACCAGGTTTGGTATGATGACAGCCTGAGTCTGGTTACCAAGTATAATTACGCCAAAACCCGGCAACTGGGAGGAATTGGTATCTGGGCTTTGGGTTATGACGGCAATCGGAGTGAAATCTGGGGCGGCTTAAACGATGCCTTTGGCGCCACCGCGCCGCCACTGCCACCGGCGTGGTTTTATGTGAAAAATTTAGGTGACGGCACCGAGCTGGTCCACGCCGCCAATAGTGCTAATGCTGAATCCTATAATCTTTTCCGCAGTACGGATGCGTCTCATTTTGCGCTTTACCGGCAAGCCGCATCACCGGCATTTGTCCTGGACAGTTTGTCAACGGATTCGATTCAGTACTTCAAACTGACTGCCGAAAATTCTTTCGGGACCAGCGATTACACTGAAGTTTTAGCCGTTTTGCCGGCTCAGGCCAGTTCCTCGGTACTCATCGTTAATGGGTTTGAGCGCCTCTCCGGAACAACCAACACCTTTGATTTTGTGAAAGAACACGGCCCGGCTATTAAAAATAGCGGCTATATCTTTGATTCGGCCAGTAATGACGCCATCACGGCGGGATCGGTTGATTTGCAGGATTATGCCGTTACGGACTGGATTTCCGGTGAAGAAGCTACGGCTACCACCTCTTTTAGTGGAGATGAAATGGATGCCATCAAGACCTTTTTAGAGAACGGGGGACGAATCTTAATTTCAGGATCAGAGATCGGTTATGATCTTCAGGCGCAGGGAGCTCCGCAGGAAATCGATTTTTACCACAATTATTTCAAAGCCGATTATGTAGTGGATGATGCCGGGACCTATCAAATTCAGACTCTGGCTTCCGGCATTTTCCATGACCTACCCAATTTCAACTTCGACAATGGCACCCACGGTACGTATGATGTGGATTATCCCGATGGCATCAAACCCTACGCCGGTTCCAGTTCTTGTTTGCACTATGCCGGAGTTGATTACAATACCAATGGCGGCGCCGGGATTCAATACCTGGGACCGTTTGGCGCCAGCAATCTCACGGGTGGCATCGTCAATCTGGCGGTTGGATTTGAGGCTATTTATCCGGCGGTTACCCGGGATTCGGTCATGTCCAGAATACTGAGCTACCTGTCACCGGGTGTGGATATCATACCGGAAAATAACCCCCTGCCGCAAGATTTTCATCTCGCGGCAGCCTATCCCAATCCTTTCAACGGAGCCATCACGCTTCCATTCACCTTAAATCAGGAGCGGGTGGTGAATCTGAGGGTTTACAACATTCAGGGCCAGGAAATATTCTCCGAGAGTCAACGCTTTGCAGCCGGATCTCAACAGTTGCGGTGGAACGGGAAATCCACGGCGGGTCAACCGGTGGCTTCCGGAGTTTATTGGGTAATCATGCGCGCGGGCAGCGAGTCGGAACGTCGGCAGATTACCTTTCTGAAATAATATTCACGGAGAGAATAGGGAGAAATGAAGCAATTTTATCCGGGCATTGTTGTTTTAACCATGCTCATGTTCTGGTCGGGATGTTCAGTCAATCGACCCGATCCGGCACCCCATAAACAGCAATTGGCCCAATTCGGTCAGCACCGGCTGCCCGTGGAGGTGCACACGGTTCTCACTGGTTTGGATGTACTGGAAGCGAACCATTATGCACCATTACAAGGCAAGACTGTAGCCGTGGTTTGCAACCATACCGCGCTGGATAAGCAAGGGAATCACATTGTTGATCTTTTGGCAAACGCGCCCCATGTGAAACTCAAAGTCATCTTTGCACCCGAACACGGCTACCGTGGACAAGCCGAGGGTGGGATAGCGTTGCACGACACGTTGGACGCAAAGAGTGGCGCCATGGTTTACAGCATTTACGGAAAAATCCGCAAGCCAACACCGAAAATGCTGGCTGGTATCGACATGATCGTGTTCGACATTCAGGATGTGGGTGCGCGGTTTTACACTTACATCACAACCATGGGTAATGTGATGGAAGCCGGCGCCGAGCAAGGCATTCCCGTCATGATATTGGATCGCCCTAACCCCATTTCCGGATATACCGCCGGAAATGTGCTGGATCCGGCTTATCGCTCCTTTGTGGGGAATTATCCCATTCCCATTCAGCATGGCTTGACGGTAGGGGAATTGGCCCGAATGATCCAGGGCGAGGGTTGGATTAATGCGGCTGATCGTTTACAACTGCATGTTGTGAAATTAGAAGGTTGGACCCGGGATTTATTTTTTAATGAAACGGATTTGAACTGGGTGGATCCGTCGCCTAATATGCGGAATCTTAACGAAGCGTTGGTCTATCCCGGATTGTGTCTGCTGGAACCGAATACTTTTTCCGAAGGTCGCGGTACCAAGCATCCCTTCGAGTGGGTGGGTGCGCCCTACATCAATAGTACCGCTGTAGCGAAAGCGTTATATGCCACGGGTCTGAAAGGTTTTTCCGTGGAACCGATAACTTTTGTGCCGCAAGACATGCCCGGTTATGCCATGAATCCCAAGTTCGAGGGAGAAACGGTGAACGCTATTAAAATTCGGGTTATCGACCCCCGGAGTTTTGAGCCGGTTAAATTTGGCGTGAGTTTATTAGTGATCCTCAAGCGCTTGTACCCTCGGGATTTCAAGTGGCGCAGCCCGGCCAGCGCAGCCCGGCTGTGGGGGAGCGGCCAATTGGTTACCATGATCGCTGAAGGGAAAACCGGTCAAGATATTATTGATTCCTATGCGAAACCTCTGGCTGCTTTTATTAAGCTGAAGCAACAGTATTTACTTTATTCCAGTAGTGGAAGTGACCATCTCTAAGCCTATAATGTAGCTAAAGTGTTTAATAATAAAGTGTTCTCGGCTGCCTGTTTTATTTTGTCAAAACCCTGCCCGCGGATGCATGATTCTATTAAGTAATATTCTTTTAACCGCTTATATTTCCCCATCGCCGCACGAAAAAATAACGGGAATGTTGAATCAGGGTAAGCTGGGTTAACGCGCCCGTGATCGCTTTCCGAAACACCAGTGGCTGAGGCCGGGAGGATTTATGGCTAAGAGCAAAAAGGGTATTTGGGGTTGGGCAATGTACGATTGGGCCAATTCGGCCTTTGCTACCACGGTAATGGCCGGTTTTTTCCCGATCTTCTTCAAACAATACTGGAGTTCCGGCGCGGATGTGAACACCAGCACGGCGCAACTGGGTTTTGGGAATGCCATCGCCAGTCTAGTCGTCGCAATCATCGCTCCGATTCTGGGAGCTATTGCCGACAAAGCGACCGCGAAGAAAAAATTTCTCATTTTCTTTGCTTACCTGGGTGTCCTGATGACGGCTGGATTGTACCTGGTGGGGAAGGGGCAATGGGAATGGGCGATATTCATTTATGCCATGGGAATTATTGGTTTTTCTGGCGCCAATGTTTTTTACGATTCACTGCTGCCCAGTGTGGCCAGTGAGGAAAAAATTGATTACGTGTCCGGCCTTGGCTTTGCCATGGGTTATCTCGGTGGAGGTTTGCTGTTCCTGCTCAATGTACTCATGACCCAAATGCCGCATGCTTTTGGCTTGGCGGATGCCGGTGAAGCTGTGCGCTGGTCTTTCCTGAGTGTGGCCGTGTGGTGGGGTGCCTTCACTCTGTTTACTATTTTTTGGGTGAATGAAACCCGTTATCCCAAAGTCGCGACGGTAAAAACCAATGTGGTGCGCGCTGGATTCCGGCAGTTGGCGGCAACTTTTCGCAAAGTCCGTCACATGAAAACTATTTTTCTCTTCCTGGTAGCGTACTGGCTCTATATAGACGGTGTCGATACCATTATTCGGATGGCGGTGGATTACGGGCTATCCCTGGGATTTGACTCCAGCGATCTGATCAAGGCCCTGCTGATTACGCAATTTGTCGGTTTCCCGGCTGCCTTGATTTTCGGCAAACTGGGTGAAACCTGGAGTGTGCGTAAATCCATTTTCCTGGCCATTGCAGTCTATATCGGAGTCACCATCTGGGGAATTCAGATGACGGCGCGGATCGAATTCTACATTTTGGCCATCGTTATCGGCTTGGTGCAGGGTGGTATTCAGGCTTTGAGCCGTTCCTATTACTCCCGCCTGATTCCCAAATCGCAGGCCGGCGAATTCTACGGTTTTTACAACATGCTGGGCAAGTTCGCCGCGATTATCGGTCCGGCTTTGATGGGCCTGGTGGGGCTGATTGTCCATCGCATCCTAATGCCGGTTGCACCGACACCGGAACAGATCACAAGCGTGGGTCAACTGGCTTCACGCTGGAGTATCGGATCCATCCTGATTCTCTTTATTGCGGGCGGTATCCTGTTTTACTTCGTGGATGATACCAAGGGCCGCGAAGAAGCGCAATACCTCGAAGCACATGCCGGAGATGCAACCGCTTAAACGGCTTCGCGGCAATTCTTCCAACATTAAAATCCCCGTCTGCTTGCAGGCGGGGATTATTTTCTGCGAAAGTTGCGGAAAACAAGGCGCCGTTTTTTTACATTTAGGTGTTGGTAATGTGGCTGAAGATAAACTCTGAAGCGTGGAGCTGAAATCGTGCAAATTCTAAATATTCAACAAGTTCCAACCGGGCTGGCCATCAAATGGGACGACCGGAAAGAGTCGTTTATTGAATATAAGCGATTGCGGGACGCCTGCCCCTGCGCCAACTGTTCCGGTGAATCCGACATTTTCGGCGCCAAATATTTCGGGATCAAAATGCATAAAACGGAAAAGAGCTACGACCTGGCATCATTTAAAAAAGTGGGGCATTACGCGGTACAACTAACCTGGGCGGATAAACACGATTCGGGGATTTACACTTACGATTTACTGCGCCGGTTGGACTTAGCACCAAGTTCTAACTGAAGTTACATGATCACGGTCGTTTCAGGATTACCACGTTCCGGTACTTCCATGATGATGCAGATGTTAGCCGCGGGTGGTTTACCCATTTTGACTGATGGTATCCGGCCACCGGATGCAAATAATCCGCATGGTTATCTGGAATTCGAAAAGGTAAAATCATTGCCCCGGGATCAGAGTTGGCTGGGAGCTGCGGAGGGAAAAGCTGTTAAAATTATTTCCCCGTTCCTAATCTATTTGCCAAACAATTTTGATTATAAAATTATTTTTATGGATCGGCATATTGACGCTGTCCTGAAATCCCAGGCTGATATGCTGACAAATCTCCATCCCAATGCTCCCGGTCCCAATCCAAACCTCCTGATGCCGGTATTAAAGCAGCAACGGGAAAAAGTCCGTAACTGGGTTGTTCAACAGCCCAATATGGAATTATTGCTGGTCCAGTACAGACGGGTCCTGGCTGATCCCCGGGGTGAATCACGCCGGTTGATTAAATTTCTAGGTCTTGAATTGTCCCGGATCGAACGGCTTGCATCGGTTGTAGATGCGACCTGACCTTTAAAGCTTTTGTTTTGGTGTAGCACACTTGGAGTACCATCCGGGCTAAAAAAATATCCGGGAACCTGGCTTGCATCAGGGCGTAGGCGAAATACCCTCAACTGACCTACCCTGGAGAAGCCTTTCTGTCACCCCTCCCGACAGAGAGGCTTTTTCTCAAGGCTGGTTTATTCCAAAATGAACCTCAAAACGATTTTCAAATGGTTGCCGTGGATTAATTTTAAATCCTTTTCCAGACATTTTTCAGGCTGCTAACGGAGGTCTGTCCATGGCCGTGCTAAAGATTAATTTGAGTTGCTTAATGAGCTTTAATGCGCCGGGGAAAAAAGCTTTCCCGGAATCGTTTGACAAGGTTGGGCATCCAAGATATATTCTTAGTTCTGGCAAGCGGAACTTGCATTTTTGATAACCCGAAATTAAGGCAATATGACTACTCCAAATATTGAATATAAATCCCTCCGAAACTGGTCACCTATCATCTCTTTGATACAGTCTGCCCGGCGGTTCGTGTTTTCCACTCATGCCGACCCGGACGGTGATGGATTAGGCTCGGAACTGGCATTGGCACGCTGGTTAAAACGTCAGGGAAAGTTTGTGTCGATTCTGAATCCCACCGAAATGAACGGGATTTATACTTTTTTAGACCCCCAAAGGGAAATTGAGTCGTTCGATCCTGCCCAGCATACCGAGCTGGTGCAAAACGCTGATGCCTTCGTTGTGTTTGATATTGGCGATTTCACCCGGTTATTGGGTGTTGGTGATGCCATGTTGGCTACCGGCAAACCATTGATCAGTATCGATCACCATCCCGGGGATAAACATCAATTTTCGCATTCCCTGGATGACGCGGCTGCCTCGGCCAGTGGTATTTTGGTCTATGACCTGATAAAGTCGCTGGGAGCAAAAGAAATTGATTACGATTTGGCGCTGCCGCTATATACGGCCATTGTGAATGATACGGGGAATTTTCGGTTCAATAATACCAATGCGGAAACCCACCTCGTCGCAATCGATCTGTTGAAAGCGGGTGTCAATCCGAATGAGGTTTATACGCACATCTACGAACAGATTTCCAGGGGTAAAGCGGAAATCCTCAAATTTTTACTGGAAAATCTCAATTTTAGCGACAACGGTGAATTAGCCTGGACAGTCTTACGCCAGACTAACTTGGATGCTGCTCACGCCACGGTGGATGATATTCAGGGCCTAAGTGACTTTATGCGTTCAATTAAAGGTGTGGAAATTGCCTGTTCTATTGTGGCGTTGGATGGCGAGCCGGTAAAAGTCAGCTTGCGCTCCAAAGGCAAATACACGGTTAATGATGTGGCGCGTCAATTCGGTGGTGGTGGACATAATTTTGCCGCCGGCGGTCAGATGGATCTTCCGCTGGTGGAAGTGACCGAACGAGTCGTGAAAGCCTGCATGGAAAAGGTCGAGGTACCGGTTCATGCCGGATAAGTTCAAGGTTACGGTGGCCAAAGATGCCGGTTTTTGTTTTGGTGTACGGGATGCTATCGAAAAGGCCAAGGAAACTGCCGCTGCTCATGGCAAAGTTTACATGTTGGGTAACATTGTCCATAATGAACGCGTGGTGCAGGAGTTGGAAAAACGCAGTGTCAGGGTGGTTAAATCTTTGGAAGAGGTCACCGGCGCACCGGTTCTGTTCCGGGCGCACGGAACAGTCCCCGGCCTGTGGAAAAAAGCTCAACAGAATGGCCAGGAAATCGTGGACGCCACCTGTCCGTTGGTTTACGAAATCCACCATGAGATTATCCGTTTACACCAAGAGGGCCGGCGCATTTTCATTATTGGGGATCATGGTCATGACGAAGTCGTGGCCATCCAGGCCCAGGTGCCGCGGGCCATGGTCATCTCAACTCCGGAAGAAGCGACGGCGGTCGGACGGGTTAAAAAAGCGGGTATTGTTTCCCAGTCCACCCAAATGATTGAAAATGTCCAGGAAATAATCAACATCCTCATGATGCAGGTTTTTGATCTGAAATTCGTGAATACGATCTGTTTTCCAACCCGCCGGAACCAGGATCAGATTAAAGAGTTGGCGGCAGTGAATGATGTGATGATCGTCGTGGGGTCGTATACCAGCGCCAATACGAAACGGTTGGTTTCCGTTGCAAAAAAATTGAATGCCAGGACTTATCAGGTGGAAAGTGTTGAAGACATCAATGAAAAGTGGTTTGAAAATGCCGTCTCGGTGGGTGTCTCGGCCGGTGCGTCATCCCCGGATGATCTGATTCGGGAAGTTGTGGAGCACATCAAAGCCATCTGAAATATATGCAGAGTAATTAATTAGCTGCGGTTTTCTAAAAAAAAATATTTGATTGCAAGAGCCATTGGAGGCAAGTATGGAAAAAGGATCGTTTGAAGTAAAAGTCGGCTTGGCGGAAATGCTTAAAGGCGGAGTGATCATGGATGTCACTACCGTTGAGCAGGCCAGGATAGCCGAAGATGCCGGCGCTTCCGCGGTAATGGCGTTGGAGCGAATACCGGCTGACATCCGCAAGGATGGGGGCGTGGCACGTATGTCGGACCCCAAAATGGTCAAGGAAATTCAGAAAGCGGTGTCAATTCCGGTTATGGCTAAATGCCGAATCGGTCATTTTGTTGAAGCACAGATCTTAGAATCCTTGGAGATCGATTTTATTGACGAGAGTGAAGTTTTGACGCCCGCCGATGAAGAAAACCACATTTGGAAACATCCGTTTAAAACGCCGTTTGTCTGCGGAGCGACGAATTTATCCGAAGCTTTGCGACGTATCGGTGAAGGAGCGGCTCTGATCCGAACCAAAGGCGAAGCCGGCACGGGAAATATCGTGGAGGCGGTGCGCCACATTCGGACCATTGTGAACGAAATGAAACAACTGAGTCAGTTGGGTCCGGACCAATTAATGCGCGAGGCCAAACGGATGGGGGCCCCCTTTCATTTGGTGCAACAAGTTGCGGCCAGCGGCAAACTCCCGGTACCCAATTTTTCCGCGGGTGGAATCGCTACTCCCGCCGATGCGGCTCTGGTAATGCAGTTGGGCGCTGAGGCGATATTTGTGGGGTCGGGTATTTTCAAGTCGGACAATCCGGCCAAACGGGCAAAAGCCGTTGTCCAAGCCGCTACTTATTATCAGGATGGAAAAAAACTGGCCGAAATTAGCACCGGTTTGGGTGAAGCCATGCGCGGTATCGCCATGGAAGAATTGCCCGCAAGTGAACGCCTGGCTGGCCGCGGTTGGTGATCCGTAGACGTTATGCTATAATGAAATAATGGGAATTATTGATTGAAGTTGCGGATTGGCGTGTTGGCATTGCAGGGTGGATTTGAGCGCCATCTTCAGGTTTTGGCCGCCCTCGGGATTCAGGGTGAAGCCATTCGGTACGCTGACCAATTGGACGCGTGTGAAGGCTTGATCCTGCCGGGTGGAGAGTCCACTACCATGACCCGCTTGCTTTTGGTAGAAAATCTGTGGAGTTCGGTCTACGACTTTGTCAGGGAAAAACCTGTGTTCGGAACTTGCGCCGGAGCAATTTTACTGGCTCAAAAAGTAGCTGATCCCCGGGTAAAACCATTTGGTATTTTAGCTGTGGAAGCCCTGCGCAATGCTTATGGCCGGCAGGTGAATTCGTTTACCACTTCACTGGAAATCCCAAGTGGCCAAATCCACGCTTTCCAAGCGGTTTTCATTCGGGCGCCCCAACTAAGAATTCTGTCCGCTAAAGTAAAAATATTAGCTACTGAAAACGACCGGCCGGTTTTGGTTCGGCAGGGAAAGATTTTAGCAGCTACATTTCATCCTGAATTAACCGGCAATCCCGCCATTCATCGTTATTTTATTGAATCTGTTGTGGTTTCATCATCTAAAAACAGGGAAAAAGTTGCTGCTAATGTCTGAACCTGAATATCCATTATTAGATACCGTCAACTCGCCGGCGGATATTAAGAAATTTACGGTCCCGGAGCTGAAACAACTCTGTTCCGAATTGCGCCAGTATATTATTAAAACGGTATCATTGACGGGCGGCCATCTGGCGCCGACTTTGGGGGTCGTGGAACTCACGGTAGCCCTGCATTATGTTTATGACTCTCCCCGGGACAAACTTATTTGGGATGTGGGCCATCAGGCTTATGTGCATAAGGTACTTACGGGCCGCCGGGAGAAGTTGAAAACCATTCGCCTTTACGGCGGCATCAGCGGTTTTCTAAAACGCTCTGAAAGTGAGCATGATATTTTTGGCGCCGGACATGCGTCCACTTCAATTTCCGCCGGTGTTGGTTTTGCCGTTGGCCGTGACCTGCGGCAAGAAGATTACAATGTCGTTTCCATTATTGGCGATGGTGCTCTTACGGGTGGTTTGGCATACGAAGCCCTGAATAATTTAGGGAACTTGCGCACTAAAATGCTGGTTGTCCTGAATGACAATGAAATGTCCATTTCACCCAATGTGGGCGCCATATCACGCTATTTGATCAAGATTGTCACCAACCCGCTTTACAATCGTGTGCGAGAAGAGTTGTGGAAAGCCACCGGCAAACTCCCGGCCGGTTCCCAAACCGTGCGTACCGGCTTGCGTAAAATGGAAGAAAATCTTAAAAATCTCATCGTCCGGGGGGCCCTGTTCGATGAATTGGGGCTGCGCTATTTCGGCCCGGTTGACGGCCATAATTTGAACGATTTGATCGCGACATTCAGGAATATTAAAACCATTCAGACACCGGTTTTGCTGCACATTCTCACGAAAAAAGGCAAGGGTCTCGATGAAGCTGAAGCCGATCCGATTAATTTCCACGGGATAAGTCCGCGGAAAAAAGCCGGTGCAAGTGCGATAACGGAAGCGCCGCCTTATCTGAAAGTATTTGGCGAGACACTCATCAAGATGGCTGCCACCGATTCACGGATTGTGGCAATTACCGCCGCCATGCGGGAGGGGACCGGTTTGGTGGAATACGCCAAAGCGTATCCGGACCGCTATTATGATGTAGGTATCGCCGAAGGTCACGCGGTAACATTCTCGGCCGGTTTGACCGCCAGCGGTATGCGGCCGTTCGTGGCAATTTACTCGACTTTTCTACAACGCGCTTTTGATCACATTATTCACGATGTAGCCCTTCAGAAATTACCGGTGATTTTCACCTTGGATCGGGCTGGCCTGGTGGGTCAGGATGGACCAACTCATCACGGCGCATTTGATCTGTCATATTTAGCGCTTATTCCGGGCGTGGTTATTTCGGCGCCCAAAGATGGTAACGAACTGAAAAATCTGATGCAAACTGCTGTTGAATATGTGGATGGTCCGTTTTTTATCCGCTATCCCAAAGCATCCAGCGAAGTTTACGATCCGAATACGCCGGGAAAACCAATCCCCATCGGCTCCTGGGAAATCCTTACCACCGGGCAGGATGTTGCTTTAGTGGCGGTGGGCGCCATGGTTAATGAAAGCCGGAAAGCCATGGCCATGTTAACTGTAAATGGAATCAATGCCAGTTTGATCAATGCCCGGTTTGTGAAGCCATTTGACAAAGTCATATTGGCGCAACTCGTGAATGAGAATCGGCATGTTTTTATCATCGCGGAAGGTGCGCCGGATGGCGGCTTAGGTCAAAGAATCCAGGCTTGGCTTTGTGGCAAACAAACCCAAGCCGAAGTTCATACCCGATCGCTGCCGGATAAATTTGTTACTCACGGTACGCGAGGGCAGCTATTGGATGAGGTGGGATTGTCGGCCGAGACACTCGCAAAATACATTCTCGAGACAGTTGGGTAAAGCATTACGGAGGAGACAGTGGGAAAAGAATCAGGCTCAACCGATTTGAAACAAAAAATGGATGCATGGCGTCAGGCAGCCGGGCAGGCCAAAGTGCGGGATTATGATTTTTCAACCGCCTCCGGCATGAAAAATGACTTACTCTATCTTCCCAAACCCGGACTGCCGGATGATTCCACCTATCTTACCAAATTGGGGTTTCCCGGCCAATATCCCTATACCCGGGGCATTCATGCCAATCAGTATCGGGGGAGACTCTGGACAATGCGTCAATTCGCTGGTTTCGGTACGCCGGAAGACACCAATCGACGTTTCAAATTTCTTCTGAAAGAGGGTCAGACCGGCCTGTCAGTAGCGTTTGACATGCCAACCTTGATGGGGTATGACGCTGATCATGAATTGGCCGAAGGTGAAGTGGGCCGTTGTGGTGTCGCTGTTTCCACTGTTACCGACATGGAACAATTATTCGAAGGCATTCCACTGGATGAAGTATCCACTTCCATGACCATCAACGGTCCGGCAATTGTCCTGCTGGCCATGTATGTGGTAGTAGCAGAGCGTCAGGGTGTCGATGTGAGTAAATTGCGGGGAACGCTTCAGAATGACATTCTCAAGGAATACATTGCCCAGAAGGAATATATCTATCCACCCGGCCCATCCATGAGAATTATTGTAGATATGATGGAGTGGTGCACCAACAATATGCCGTTCTATAACACCATTTCAATATCCGGATATCATATTCGGGAAGCCGGCTCAACGGCTGCTCAGGAGTTGGCTTTTACGCTGGCGGATGGATTTGCCTATGTGGAGGCCGGGATTGCGCGTGGGTTGGACGTGGATAAATTTGGCAAACGGCTAAGCTTCTTTTTTAACTCCCACATCGACTTTTTTGAAGAGATCGCCAAATTTCGTGCAGCGAGACGGATTTGGGCGCGCCGCATGAAGGAAAAATACGGCGCCCGGGATCCTCGAACCTGGATGTTGCGATTCCATACTCAGACGGCAGGATGTTCACTTACGGCACAGCAACCTGAGATAAACATTGCCCGAACAGCATTTCAGGCCCTGGCCGGCGTGATTGGCGGTACTCAGTCGTTACATACCAATTCCATGGATGAAACCCTGGCGTTGCCTACTGAAAAAGCAGCCGAAATAGCCCTGCGCACTCAGCAATTGATCGCTTATGAAACCGGTGTAGCCAATGTGATCGATCCTCTGGGAGGGTCTTGGTACGTGGAAGAACTGACTGATAAAATCGAAGCGCAGGCCGAAGAATATTTTCAACAAATTGATGAGCTAGGCGGTGTGGTCCCCGCCATTGAAGCGGGATTCTTCCAGCGTGAGATTGCCAATGCATCGTATGAGTTTTCAAAAAAGATGGAATCCGGCCAGCGGATCATGGTGGCTGTGAATGGTTTCACCAAAGAAAATGAGAAGTTGGACATTCCGATCCTGGAGATCAAACAAGACTTGGAAGAAGCCCAAATCAGACGGGTTAAAACGATTAAATCCAGCCGCAACCAACCCGAAGTTGACCGGGCCCTGAAATCGTTACACGCTGCTGCATCTGGCCATCAAAATGTGATGCCACCAATCCTCGAGGCTGTGCGTAAATCAGCCAGCCTGGGAGAAATTGTAGAAACCATGAAATCGGTTTTTGGCGATTACACGGAACCGGCCATCTTTTGAGGTCTGCCGATCTCCATTTGCACTCGACCTATTCCGATGGTCTGTTAGCACCCACGGAATTGGCTGAGCATTGCAACGCCGCTGCACTCAAATTTTGCAGTTTAACGGATCATGACACCATCGCCGGGAATACTGAATTCCGGTTAGCCTGCGTCGCGTTGAATATCGCAACAATCCCGGGTGTCGAACTATCAACCGAATACAATGGCGCCAGCTTTCACATCCTGGGCTATGGCTTTGACCCGGAGAATACAGCCTTTTACCAACACCTGTCGAATACTGCTGAGAACCGGGAAAATCGCAGGGATGCTATTTTGCGGAAGCTGGGCCAATTAAATATTCATCTCTCACGAACAGAATTGGCAACACGCGGGGCTGGGACACGGTTTGGACGCCCCGGGATCGCGGATGTCCTTGTTAAAAAAGGGATCGTTAAGAGCTTCAGCGAGGCGTTTGAAAAATACTTGGCCAGTACAGGCGCGGCTTATGTGCCATACACCAAAATCAACGCGATTAAAGCAATTGAATTGATCCAGGCTGCCGGTGGCAAAGCCGTGGTTGCACATCCGGGATTACAGAACCGCGATGATTTGGTTCAGGATTTTATAGCCGCCGGTGTGGATGGTATTGAAGTTATCCATCCGGAACATGATGAAGCACTTACTAAAAAATATGGTGAAATGGCGCGCCGCTATCAATTATTAATGACGGGAGGTTCGGATTATCATGCACGGCCGCGGGATTTGTCATTTTTAGGCCACTACAAGATTGACACAAGTGAGCTAATGCCACTAGTTGAGCGGAATTAAACATGATTGATATTCATAATCATATTATTCCGGCGGTGGATGACGGAGCAAAATCGCTGGAAATCGCACTGAATATGGTTCGGTCAGCGATTGCTCAGGGAGTAGATCATCTCGTGTTGACGCCCCATCTTTATGAGCCGGATATCATGCAGGGAACCGGTAACTGGGCGGAAAAGATTGAACGTGGCAAAGCCAAACTTCTCCCGGCTATAAAACAAGCGGGTCTCGAAATTAAAATTGATGTGGCGGCCGAGGTGCGTTATCAGGACTGGCTCGATAAAATACTGAGGGAGCTGGATGTTCTGATCGGTGGTAAATACCTGCTGTTGGAATTTTCATTCAACTTCGTTCCGAATCGAATCGAAGAGCGGGTTTACGAGCTGGTCTCCAGAGGGATTATCCCTATTTTAGCGCATCCGGAACGCATTGTACCCTGGCAGAAATCGCCCGGGCAAGTGGTTGATTTAATACGACTAGGCTGCCTGAGCCAGATCGATTTGGGATCCATCCTGAGCATGTTGGGCCGGTCCAGTGAAAAATTGGCCAGGATGTTGCTTGATAACGAAGCAGTGCATTTAGTCGGGTCGGACAGTCACAATCTGACCAGCCGTCCCCTGTTGGCCGAAAGTGGATTTAAATGGTTATGTGACAATTATGGTCAGGGTTTGGCAGATAAATTGCTTATAGAGAACCCGGGAAAGATTATCCGGGGTGAGGAAGTTGAAATTGAAATACCCTACTTCGATGAGCGGCCAGCGAGTTGGCGTGACAAAGTGAAACAGTGGCTACCTTTTAAGGGGGCGTAAACCGAGTGGGAACCGATAGGAGTGAATTCGGTAACCTGCATAGGAGAAACACCATGAGCGAATCGAATAAAAAGACAAAGTTCATAGTAGGCATCGGTATCATTGTGGTTGCTGTGGTTGCCTTGGCGATGATGGGTTTTAAAAAAGATTATGCCTATTTCAAGACCGTTCCCGAAGTATATGCAATGGGTATGCGGGCTTATGATCATCCACTGAAGGTAAAGGGTGATTTAGTGAAGGGTACCGTGGTGAAAAAAGGGAGTGAGATGAATTTTCAAATCACTCAGGATGGTCAGATCATGGATGTGCATTATATTGGCACGGATCCCATTCCGGATACTTTCAATAATGATATGGAAGCTGAAGTTGTGGTCTCGGGCCGTTTGAGTCCCAACAATGTCTTCAAAGCCGAACGAATTCAAGCCAAGTGCGCTTCCAAATACGAAGCTGATTATACGGGCGATAATCAAGCGGCTGCCCTCTAAATTTCATTAGATGGCATCTTCCCCCTTCCCATTAACTTGAGGTCATAATGTCGGATTTTGGACATCTACTCTTAACGTTTCTTTTTCCCTTTACGGTCTTTACGGCGGTTACGGGCTTCATCGCCGGCCGGACCCATTGGCAAGGCATGTTCCAGGCAGCCCGTAAAGGTGTTTATGCCGTTTGGATCATTGCAACATTAGCAATTTTGGCTTTGGTAGCTCTATTGTTACAAGGCGATTTTGCAAATGCGTTTGTTTATGGCAATACCAACCGGGCACTTCCGCTTTTTTATAAAGTTGTCGCTTTATGGGCGGGTCACGACGGTTCGCTGTTATTCTGGACCTGGATTATTACATTTTTCTCTGCCGTGGTCGTGTACCAAAATCGGAATAAGAATCTGGAATTGATGCCGTATGTCATCTTTGCCATGATGGCTACAACGGTATTTTTCTCGGCACTCAATTTATTTGTAGCCAATCCGTTCGATACCTGGATGCAGTCAGTGGGTAGCGGGATGGCGCCCGTCGCCGCGGTTGATGGGCGGGGGCTGAATCCCTTATTACAGCATCCGGCCATGATTATCCATCCCCCTGTGTTGTACACCGGGTATGTGGGCACGGTAGTACCCTTCGCTTTTGCTATCGCCGCCTTATTGTCAGGACGCTTGGGTACGGGTTGGATTAAGAATACGCGTCGCTGGGCGTTGGTCAGTTGGGGTTTTCTCTCGGTTGGCATTCTGCTGGGTGGGAAATGGGCGTATGTGGAATTGGGTTGGGGCGGCTACTGGGCTTGGGACCCGGTTGAAAATGCTTCCCTGTTACCCTGGTTAACCAGCACCGCTTATGTGCATTCGGTCATGATCCAGGAACGCAAAGGGATGCTGAAGATTTGGAATATGGCTTTGGTTATTGGCACCTATTTACTGGCCATTTTTGGAACTTTTCTCACGCGCAGCGGTGTCGTGAGTTCAGTCCACGCCTTTTCTAATTCGGGAATCGGACCGGCCTTCTCCAGCTTTCTCTTATTGACTTTAATCGCCAGTGTGGGGCTGATTATTTGGCGCCGGAAAGAGCTGGCGTCCGAAGAACACTTTGAGTCCATGGTGTCTCGCGAATCAGGGTTCATGTTCAATAATCTGCTATTTCTCCTAGCCACGGTAGCGGTACTTTGGGGAACTTTATTCCCGGTCATCAGCCAGCTTTTCACCGGCGACCAAATCACCGTGGGGCCACCCTGGTTCAATACGATTATGGTACCAATCGGCTTGGCAATATTACTCCTAACCGGTGTGGGGCCATTATTAGCCTGGCGCCGAACATCCCTTGAAAGTTTGCGGCGCAGTTTTGGATATCCATTCAGCGGGGCCGTTATTCTCATGGTAATTCTTTTTGCATTCGGAATGCGGGACGGCTGGGCTCTCGGGTCGTTGGGAATTTCACTGTTTGTTCTATGGATTGTCTTAGCGGAATTCTTGCAGGGTTCCAGGATTCGCTCCAAAAATACCGGTGAGAATCTCATTCAGGCTATGGTGAAACTGACCATGAAAAATACCCGGCGCTATGGTGGCTACATCATTCATGCTGCAATCGTTATTATCTTTGTAGGCTTTACCGGTTCGGTATTCAATGCCGAAACGCGTCAGGATGTGGGCGTGGGCGAATCCTTCGATTTTGCTGGTTATACCTTTAAGTGTACCAATATCGGCCATGACCGGAATGATAATTACAGTACCGATTATGTTAAACTACAGATGCTGAAAAACGGGCGTTTGATCGATAATTTGCGACCGGCCAAACGGTTGTACTTTGCTTCCAAACAGCCGACCACCGAAGTGTCGATCCACTCCAATCTACGGGATGATATGTATGTCGTTTCTTTGGGAATGACCGAAGATGGGAAGAAAGCCATTATTCAGATTTATAACAATCCATTGGTCATCTGGATCTGGATCGGCTCCCTGATATTGATTTTTGGAACGATCATTGTTCTGTTACCCAATTACAGGACAAGACGGAAACCAGTAGCTCGAAAAGTCCGGACACAAAAAAAGGTTGCGGCATGATTCCATTTGCGTTCATTGTCGGATTCGGATTGATTGCATGGGTAATTTACCCGCTTTTCCAGCGTGGCGGTTTTATTTACGATGGTTATAGCCAGGTAGATGATCTGGAAGATAAAAAACTGCGAGTCTATGGGAATATCAAGGATCTGGAGTTTGATTATGCTCTGGGTCGTTTGAGTGAATATGATTTCCAAACAATCCGGAATCGCTTTACAGACGAAGCAACTCAGGTGCTGGCGCGCATAGAGCAACTGAAAAAGCACGATCTGGATCTACTGATTAAGAATGATTTGAAAAAATTGAAATCTCCTCCGCACTCTGCTACCGAGACCCGGACAAAAACGAATCGAACGGTAAAATATTGCATCGAATGTGGAGAACCGAACCCACTCAAAGCGAAATTTTGTTCAGCTTGTGGAGAAAATTTTGGAAAAGCATAAACTGATAGTTGCCCTTAACTGTTTGTTGATATCGGGACTTTTCGCCAATACCGTGACGGTAAATCTGACCAATGGGACCACGGGAAAAATTCCTGCCGTTGATCAGGTAGCGCTGATTGCGCCCAGGATGGGGATGCAAACCCTGGCGACCGCTAAACCGGTGAATGGCACGGCGGTTTTTGAAAATGTGGATGTGATCAGTGTCCCGGCTTTGGTAGCGACCGTCACCTACCAAGGTATAATCTATTCCAGCGAAGTGCGGGAAAGCACTTTCCCCGGTTCTCAACCCGGCGAATACCTGGTCGATTTGCAGGTGTATGATATCACCAAAAAGGCCGATAGTTTAAAAGCGGAAATACCTTTTTTCGTCATCACCGCCTACGGAGATTCACTATACATCCAAAAAGAATATCAATACTTCAATAATTCCATGCCTCCGGCAACGATAATGAGTCCGGAAGGATACATCCATTTTTTTATACCACCCATGTCGCAGAACTCGGCCAGTGTATCGGTTACTCACGGATCGATGCCCCTGAAAGTTTTTCCGAATATCGACGGTGGCAAAGCCACTCTAATGAATGAATTAAAACCCGGCGAAACCAAAGTAGATATAGAATATCAGGTGTCTTTTAAAAATAATCAGGCCAGTATTGCGGAAACATTTTTTCAGGACTTTCCCCATTTCCATGTATTTGTACGACCCGCCAACCTGCAGGTGTCGGCTTTGGGGCTGGAATCTGGGGGTGTAAATAACGATCAGAACATGGCTATTTTCGCAGCCTCGAATGTGAAAACGGGACAAACCTTATCGATCAATGTCCGTGGTAATTCCATGGCGAACATGAAGCCCGTCCTGCTACCGCGAATGAGCTTAACCAATTCGATGATCATTATCATCCTGGCCGCCTTGATTATGGCGATTGGGCTTAGCTTTGCCTTGACCCACGATGTGGTTGTGGACGAAAATTTGGCTTCGCAATTGACTGCTCTCCAGAAAACACGCCGGGAATTACTGGGGAAATTGGCTCGAATATCTGATAGAGCTAATCCGGCCGAGAAGCAACAGATCCAGCATCGATTGCGTAAAGTATACCAGCACTTACAGGAACATAACGCGCTATAATTTTGTGAAATTAACCGTAACCTACTATGATGTCAATACTTCCAAGCGGGTGAAATCCGGTTTGGCGGTTAATATTTTTATTTGAAGTTGTTCTAATTGAATCAAACACCAGTCATATCCACCGATAAATTAAGGAAAGAATTTGGCCGCGTGGTTGCACTGCGAGGTGTATCGTTCCAAGTGAATCAGGGCGATTTTTATACCATTTTTGGCCGGAATGGGGCCGGCAAATCCACATTACTGAGTATCATTTCCGGGGTAGCCGCCGCTACCAGTGGGACTATTCGCGTATTTGGTGATGATCCGCTGGTGCGGCATCATCGGCAGCGTTTGTCGGTGATTTCCCATGAAGCCTTTCTTTACGGCACACTTAGCGCACTTGAGAATCTGGAGTTTTACGGGAAGTTATACGCTATACAAGGCCTGCGGGAGCGCACGCACGAGGTTCTCCGGCAAGTAGGGCTGCATCACCGGCGTTTTGATCTGGTACAGACTTTTAGCCGCGGCATGTTGCAACGCTTGACCATTGCCCGTGCCATCCTACACGATCCGGATCTATTCCTGCTGGATGAGCCTTTCACTGGTTTGGATCAGCATGCCACGGAAATGCTCCTCGGATTGTTGGGGACGCTTAAAACGCAAGGTAAGACGATTCTGTTGACCACTCATGACATTCACATTGGCTTGCGGTTGGCAAATCAATACTTGATTCTTGAGCGGCAACAGGTGATGGAATCGGGACCGGTGGCCGGATTATCGCCGGAGCTGCTGCGGGAAAAATATTTTACCATCATTGGAAACAGTAAGGCCGGCCAATGAGCGTGATCTGGGCGATTATCGTCAAAGACTTTCAGATGGAGTTCCGGACCAAGGAATCGGTTACGGCCATGTGGATATTTTCTTTGCTGATTTTTGTTATCTTTAATTTCACTTTTGAAATTTCCAGGTTGTTATTGCTGCAAATTTCGCCGGGCTTGCTCTGGGTGGCATTTATTTTCAGCGGCATGCTGGGCCTGAATCGATCGTTTCAAGTAGAAAAAGAAAATGGAAATTTGAGGGGTATTGCGCTTACGCCCGCGGACCCCGGGCTGGTTTATTTTGGTAAATTTATCAGTACGACTTTATTCATGTTAATTTTCGAAGCGCTGATATTTCCGCTATTTATCATATTTTATGATATCCAATTATCCTTCCTGAGCTTCTGGATAGTTCCAATTGCTCTGCTTGGAACAATCGGTTTTACGAGTTTGGGAACTATTCTAGCGGCTATTGCCATCCATGCCAAACAACAACAAATCTTGCTATCTCTGTTGTTGTGGCCTCTCATCACACCCATTATAATATGGGCCGTGAATGTGACCGGAGATGTACTGACGGGAGAATTATCGGCTGCTTTTGGTCCGGTAATGTTCCGTATGCTAGTCTTTGATATCATCTTTACAACCCTATCATACCTTCTATTCGAATACGTGGTGCAAGAATGAAAAAAAAAGATTCCCCGGCAGGTAAAATTCTAGCTGGATTGTTGTTGGTGTTAATTCCGGTTTCATTATACTTAGTGTTCAGTTGGGTACCTCCCATCAAGGCCTCCAATCTGACCGAACAGATTGCCCAGCATATCTTTTACTATCATGTGGCCAGTGCCTGGAATGGTTTTTTAGCGTTTTTCGTCGTTTTTGTGGCCAGTATCATGTATCTATGGAAAAAAGAGCGTCGTTGGGAGAATACCGCCGTGGCATCAGCGGAAACCGGGACACTATTTATGACCATTGTTCTCGTTACGGGACCCATCTGGGCCAAACCCACTTGGGGAATCTGGTGGACCTGGGATGCGAGACTTACATCATCGCTGGTTTTGTGGTTGATCTATCTGGCCTATTTATTTCTCCGCCGCTATTTACCGGACGGCACCCGTCGAGCGAATCTTTCAGCAGTTGTTGGTATTATCGGGTTTGTTGATGTTCCGCTGGTGTGGTTTTCCATCCGGTGGTGGCAGACGCAACATCCCAGCGCGGTTATTGCCGGGGGCAAAAAAGGGTCTTTAGCACCGGAAATGCTGTTCACCCTGCTTTTTTGCGTGGGAGTATTCACGATCCTGTATGCTTTATTGATGCAAAAACGACTACAACTGGCACGACTTGAAGACACGGTTAATAAGCATTATAAAGAGTGGGAGACACTAGCATGAATAAAGGGTTTTTTTACCTGTTTTTAGCCTATACTATCATCTGGATAGCCCTGTTTATCTATATCTGGATTCTGAATGGAAAAACTAAAAAATTAAATCAAGATCTGACTCTGTTGGAAGAATTGGTGGATGAACGCTTAGGCCGGGGGGTCTCGGCAAACCATGGGTAAGAAAATTATTCATGTGGTGGGAACCGGTACGATTGGCGAACCCCTGATCGGTCTGTTGTCAGATTATCGGGATGCTCTCGGGATTGATGAAATCACCTTTCATAAGCGTACACCACTAAAAAGTGAAAGGCCCAAAGTTCAAGCGCTTTTGCAACGCGGAGCGCGTTTGGTAACCGATGCCGAGGCGGCTGAAGGATTCAAAGCCATGGGACTTGACCCCGACTTCGAGACAATTGAAGCTATTGACCGGGCGTCCGTGGTAATCGATTGTACACCAAGTGGAGTTGGGCGTAAGAACAAAACCCAGTTCTATCAAAATTTCGATCAGAATACCCTGGGATTTATTGCTCAAGGTAGTGAAACCGGTTTTGGAAAACCCTATGCGCGCGGCATCAATGATGATGCTTTGGTATATGGTGAGGATCAATTCATTCAGGTGGTTTCGTGCAATACCCATAATCTTTCGACTTTGGTGAAAACCCTGGCGATCGCGGGAGAAGAACCGGGGAATTTTCGCCGGGGACGATACGTCTGTATGCGGCGCGCCAACGATTTGTCGCAATCAACTGATTTTATCCCCGCTCCTGAAGTTGGCACCCATAAATCAGAAATTTATGGGACGCATCACGCTGAAGATGCCGCCAATCTATTTAAAACACTGGGTTTGGATCTGAACTTGTTCTCCTCCGCCCTGAAGATCAATAGTCAATATATGCACGTGATCCATTTCAATCTGCGTATGAATCGACCTTATACCATGAATGAAGTGCTGGACAAATTTGAAAAAAATGACCTGATCGCACTCACTGAGCGGCGTATGTCGAATCAGGTATTTTCTTTCGGAAGGGATCATGGTCATTACGGCAGAATTCTGAACCAGACGGTCATTTCAGTTCCAACCCTGCAGCTAACCCGTGACGGGCATGAACTGGTGGGCTTTTGTTTTACTCCCCAGGATGGAAATTCTCTGTTAAGTAGCGTAGCTGTTGCAACCTGGTTCTTTTATCCTAATTCCTATAATCAAAAATTACAGGTTTTGGCGCCTTGGTTCTTTAACGAAGTTTAATTAACGCTTAAGGTTCAAAAGGGGAAGCCACACGCTTCTCCTTTTCTTTAGCATGTCCACTACAAGTCCGATTACTTTCGCAGCACTCGTATCAGCAATTCAGGGGCAGAAGTGGATTGTTGCCGGACAGCGGATTCTCGTAGCGTGTTCAGGTGGCTTGGATTCGGTTGTCATGCTTTATCTGCTTGCCACTGCTGCTAAACCGGGCGCCTTGGGTGTTATTCATCTGAACCACGGGCTACGATCGACTGAATCCGATGCTGATGAGCAATTCGTCCGGACCCTTGCAAGAAAATTGAAGCTACGCTTTATTAGTAAAAAACTCGATCCAAACGCGGGAAAATATCCGGTGAAAAAAGGAATCGAAGCTTGGGCCAGAGAGGAGCGATATACCTTTTTTATCAGTACCCTGGCCAACGAAGGCTTCGATTTGGTGGCTACGGCACACACGGCGGACGACCAATTGGAAACAGTCCTGCTGAATATTTATCGTGGGACCGGAATTTGGGGATTATCCGGTATCGTGGAAAAGTCCGCTTGGGTGGTTCGACCGTTATTGCACTACCGGCGTACGGAACTATTGTCCGTTGCCCGGGAAAAAGGATTCAAATGGAGAGAAGATCGGTCCAATCAGGATTGGCGATTTACTCGAAATAGATTGCGTCTGGGTTGGTTGTCAATCGCTAGTCAAACGCTTCTCACGCAATGTTTGTTAAAAGAGCAGGAACTCCAAACGGCGTTGAAACGGGTAAAGGACTTAATAAAAATATCTTATAACAAACTGGAAAAACAATTATTTATGGCGGTAAATGACCGGAAAATACTCCTTGAATTACCACCAGGCACCGACTATTTTTCTATACTGTGGAAAGCGTTATTTGACAAGGCATTTCAACACGTTACAGGTGTGAAAACCGGCCTCGGTCAACGCCAATTTGAGTTGGTTAGAAAGCTTGCCGCCCAGGGGCAAGCGGGCCGGGAGTTGGATCTACCGAATCAATGCAAAGTTGTTCGCGATCGGAAACGGGTGTGTTTTATGCAATCCGGCGCTGACGCTTGGTCCGCGGTAGCGCTCGAGCCAAACGGTTATTCAGAGCAGCCATTTTTTTCCATTCAGTTAGAGCGGAAATCCAGGCCTCGGGAGCAGTTCACCAATACACCCGCCGAGGTGCAGTATCTGCCGGGCTCGGTTGGTGAGCTTGGTCTCCGTCCCTGGCAATCCGGAGATAAAATGATTCCTTTTGGTGGAAAAACGCCCAAGTTGGTCAGTGATTTGATCCGGAACAGCCATGTTGCTTCACATCTAAAACGCTGGTTCCCGGTCCTGACGACGGGCAGGGAAATTATTTGGGTCCCCGGTGTGAAACCAAGCGAAGCAATCCGTATCAAAGAGAATGAGGATACAGTGATTCGGATTGAAGTGTCTTTCAACAAGGAAACTTTTGAATGAAGACGATGATCGCGGAAAATGTGGGAAAATATTCCGGTCAGGAACTAGAAGAACTTCTTAGCCAACACCAGATTCAAGCCCGGGTTGAAGTGCTGGGGGAAAAAATCAGTTTAGACTATTCCGGTCGTACGCCGATTCTGATTGGGGTACTCAATGGCAGTGTTTTTTTTCTGTCTGACCTGGCTCGGTATATTACAATCGACTGTGAAATCGACTTCATCAAAATCAGTTCCTATTATGGCGAAATCAAATCCAGTGGCACCGTGCGTTTACTTAAAGATATTAGTTGTATGGTAACGGATCGTGATGTGATCATTGTGGAAGACATCATCGATTCGGGCTTGACCGCCAAATTCATTAAGCAGCGCCTCCTGGAAAGCGAACCGGCCTCGGTGGCATTCGCAACGCTCCTGTTGAAACCGGAGATAGTAGATATCCCGTTCAAGATTGAGTATGTGGGATTTGAAATCCCTAATCGATTCGTTGTGGGGTATGGACTGGATATAGATCAAAAAATGAGAAACCTTCCATCCATTTGGGCATTCCCCGAGAGCATGGAAGTATAAAGGAAACGAATGAAAACAAAGATAAATCATGATGTCATGCAGGTCGACAAGACCAAACCTCCGCGGGATGAGCGAAAAAAAAATCAGCATAATGACCAACCCGCTGGCCGTCGTAATTACCACAAACCTCGTGGAAAATCCCCACGTCCCGACAATCGGAGCAATAATCGTCCCCCCGGCGATAAATTATCCAAGAATCAAAAGCCTAAGGGGCATAAATTTTCTAATCTGAAAATCACGCCGCCAGCCGATTTGAATCAGAATTGGAAACGCGGCTTGCGTTCTTCGCTGTTGTGGGTAAGCATTTTCGTGGCCGTGATCATTTTGGCGCAACTGCTCAGCAACAATGGAGAGCCCACCAAACAGTTTACTTATACGGAATTCATTGATCATGTAAAAACGGATGCCGTAGCTGCGGGTACTATCGTTGAAGACAAATACTTCTATGGTGAACTGAAAATCGAAGAAAGCGGCAAAATCAACAAGGTGGACACTAAATACAAAAAATTCGTCGTGACCCTGCCACCTACAATCGATAGTGAATTGCTTGGTTTGTGGGATGCGCACGCCATTAAGTATACTTTCAAGGACAGTCAAAATCGGTGGATGGATTATTTCTTCCAGATGTTGCCGTGGATTTTGCTTATCCTGTTCTGGTTTTTCCTTATGCGGCGGATGCAGGGTGGCGCCAATAAAAATATCTTCAGCTTTGGAAAAAGCCGGGCTAAAGTCATCAATAACGAGAAACCGGAGGTTACTTTCAATGATGTCGCCGGTTGTGATGAAGCTAAAGAAGAGCTACGCGAAATCGTAAGCTTTTTAAAGAGTCCCAAGAAATTTCAGCGGTTGGGTGGAAAAATTCCCCGGGGCGCTTTGCTGCTGGGTCCTCCGGGAACCGGGAAAACCTTGTTAGCGCGTGCCGTGGCGGGTGAAGCCGGTGTTCCTTTTTATAATCTCAGCGGTGCGGATTTTGTGGAAATGTTCGTGGGAGTGGGAGCCAGCCGGGTGCGTGATCTGTTTGAGCAAGGGAAGAAAAATTCACCGTGTATCATCTTTATCGATGAAATCGATGCGGTGGGGCGGCAGCGCGGCGCCGGATTGGGTGGCGGCCATGATGAACGCGAACAAACATTAAATGCCCTCCTGGTGGAGATGGATGGATTTGAAACTACCGATAATGTCATCCTGATTGCCGCCACCAACCGTCCCGATGTTCTGGATTCGGCATTACTCCGTCCGGGGCGTTTTGACCGGCAGATTATTGTGGATACACCAGATGTACGGGGGCGCGAGGGTGTTCTGCGCGTTCATACAAAAACAAAACCACTCTCCAGAGATGTTGATTTGAAAATAATTGCCAAAGGAACACCCGGAATGTCCGGTGCGGATTTAGCAAATCTGGTCAATGAAGCCAGCCTGTTAGCTTCCCGGCGCAACCGCCGAAGTATCACCATGGTGGATTTCGAGGAAGCCAAGGATAAACTTCTCATGGGCGTTGAACGCAAGAGCATGGTAATCAATGAAGATGAACGGCACACAACCGCTGTTCATGAAGCAGGCCACGCGTTAGTGGCAAAATTAACTCCGGGGGCCGATCCGGTTCATAAAGTCACCATTATTCCTCGTGGCCGCGCTTTGGGACTCACGGCGCAATTGCCGGTGGATGATCGACATAATTACTCCCGGGATTATATCGATGGAATGCTGACTATTTTGATGGGCGGCCGCGCCGCTGAGCAACTGATTCTTAACCAAATGACCACCGGAGCCGGAAATGACCTTGAGCGAGCGACCGGGTTAGCCCGGAAAATGGTGTGTGAGTGGGGCATGAGTGATAAGCTGGGTCCCATGACGTTCGGCCAAAAGCAGGAACAGATATTCATCGGACGCGAGTTCGGGATGCACCGCGATTTCAGCGAGAATTTGGCTCATGAGATCGATGAGGAAATCCGGATGATTCTGCTGAGGGCAAAAAATACCGCGGAATCCATTATCAGGGGTCATAAGGATAAGCTGCTTAAAATAGCTGATCTGTTATTGGAACGGGAAAGTGTCGAGGGGCAGGAAATTGACCTGCTTTTACAAGGTAAAGAAGTTCCCTTGAATAATAAAATGGGTAAAAATACAGCGAGATCGTCACGCAATCCCAATCGAAACCGGAACAACTACGTCAGACCGAAGATTGATAATCAGCCGCAAAATCAGACCAAGCCGGCTTCGGGAACGAAGCCTGTATCAGGGACAAAGAACCAGGCAACCAAATCCATAAAAAAAACAACATCCTCCGCCATCACTTCGAAATCGCCTCCACGGACCACTTTCGGGGAAAAAAAGAAAGGCCGGGATACTTCCGCCAAACAGGTTAAGAAAGCTCAGCCGGCAAAACATGTGGTGGAAGTGAGTCCACGGCCACCCGCGGCGCGGGTACCGGTCAACGCGCCAACTGGTGAAAAGTCGGAGGATAATGACAATTCTGAAAGAGCATGATATTACTCTCCTTGTATATTAAATTCTTCTCATTCATCAAAACCGGTTCTCAAGCCGGTTTTGATATTGTAAAAGGGTAAATCTTATATGCTCCAACAGTCAGAGACGCTCAAGTGGCGAATTTTCAATCGGGATTATGATTTAAATTCAAGCATCCGGTTGATGGGCATTTTGAATGTAACTCCGGATTCATTTTCGGATGGTGGCCGTTTTGCAAATGTTGGCGCTGCAATTGCTCATGCGAAAAAAATGATGGCGGCGGGGGCTCACATTATCGATGTGGGGGGCGAATCGACGCGTCCCGGAGCCGAGCCCGTTGATGAAAAAGTTGAACGGCAGCGAATATTACCTGTCATTCGGCAAATCGCCTCTTGGGACGAGGTTAAAATATCTGTCGATACCTATAAATATGATGTAGCTAAAGCGGCGCTGGATGCAGGGGCTCAAATTGTTAACGATATCACGGGTGGTCGATTCGATAGCCGGATGTTTGGTTTGGTAGCCCGAACCGGGGCGGGATTTATTATGATGCACATGCAGGGAATGCCGTCCAACATGCAGATCGACCCGGCTTATACTCATGTCATCGACGACATCCAGGCAGCGTTTGAAGTGGGGCTTTCCAATGCCAGGGAGGCAGGTGTGGTAGCGGAGCAGATTGTATTAGACCCGGGTATTGGATTTGGGAAAAATTGTTCACATAATTTGCAGATCTTAAAAGCGCTTCCCGAATTTTTTCGTTTGGGACGCCCTCTGGTAATCGGCGCGTCCAGGAAATCGTTCATCGATAAAATTATTCCGGCACCGGTAACGAACCGTTTACCCGGGTCGATTGCAGCCGCTTTGGCAGCGATTCAGCGCGGTGTTCGGATATTACGCGTCCATGATGTAGGGGCTACCCGGCAGGCGGTAGCTGTGTGGGAAAGGATCGAGGGGGCGTAGATGGCTGTCAAATCAAGATCAGTTCGGTTTGCTGTTTACTGGATTCTGGGATTAGCATTTGCCGGACTGATCGTTTTCAATTGGCGCTTTGAATTATTTAAAGTCGCTTTCTTATCGGTCCGGATTTACGATTTAGTGGACATTTTGGCCGTTTCATTTGTGCTCTTTAAATTATATCAGATTTTTCGGGGTTCACGGGCCGCTCAGATGCTGGTCGGAATGGTGATCTTGATATTTTTATCCATCATTGTACGTTTTACAGAACTTTCCGGAATGACCTGGTTATTGTCAAATCTATCGACTGTGTGGGTCATTGCTTTTGTGATCCTGTTCCAGCCTGAATTACGGCGCATCCTCATCTACGTGGGCCAAAATCCACTGATCCGATTCCTTTTTCGTGTACGAGGAATTCACGTGGTGGACGAAGTGGTGAATGCACTTTTAAGCATCCAACAAAAAGGGTGGGGCGCCTTGGTGGTTCTTCAGGCCGACGTTGGTTTGCGTCATATTAAAGAAAAGGGTGTTCCGATCAACGCTCAGGTCAGCGCCGAACTTTTAGTCTCTCTTTTTAACCCGACTTCACCCCTTCACGACGGCGCCGTAGTCATCCATAATGATATAATTGACACCGCCAAGTGTATTTTACCGCTCTCCGATGAACCGGTGGGGGCCCGGATGAAACTCGGTACGCGCCATTTGGCAGCCTTGGGCCTGTCCGAGGAATCAGACGCCCTAATTTTGGTGGTTTCCGAGGAAACCCATGCTTTGTCTTATGCCCACAAAGGCGTAATGAAGCGCGGACTGGATGATGTTCAACTGCGTAAAATTATCCAGAGCCTTGTTTACTCTCAGTCCTGATGTTTTTTAAAACCATCGCCGGATTCATTACTATCGTTGTAATGGCTTCAAGTCTGTTCAGTGACGTATCAGCTCCCACTACTCAAATACGGCCGGCCGGGTCAAACGAGATTCGCTGGACCGAGACAATGAGTGCTTCACCAGCGGCCCTTTCCCACGGCCGTATCGCTCTTAAAGGGTGGACCGGGCAAAGCTTTCAAAATGGCTATTTATTCCCGGCGAAAACCAGATTTGTTTTCGTTGATCCCAATAAAGCTCGGATTCAACTGGAATTAGGGCCAATATCCGAGATCCAGGTTTCCCGGCCGGTTATCCCGCTTGTGGAAAAAATGATTGACGGGAGTGGCACACTAAAGGTTCAGCCTGAATCCGGTTCACCTTCTCACGCTGTACCATGGTATACCTTGAAGTCGCTGACGACTCAGTCAGGAACCGCGATTTGGGCCATCACGCTGATTGGGGCGCATTATAATCCGGATCGAAAAGTTTGGAAAATTCCGGCCCGGATCGATCTCACTATTAAAACCGGATTACCCTACCGCCGCCCTCAAACAAGTGCCCACGGGAGCATCCTGGACAAATTAGCTATCAATTCCTGGCCGCTGCCGAATATGCCGGTGACGACTGGTTCTGATAATGCGGGACTTGGCCGGGGGAAATTGAAACTCTCGGTGTT
>CAZIWX010000020.1:0-3923 GCA_964543125.1 uncultured Lentisphaeria bacterium
CTGGTGAGACGGAAAATTTACTCTGCTCGCTGAACCAGGACTTTGATGCTTTGGAAGAGGAACAACGCCTGGCGGCGGCGGGCATCGATATTTTTCGGGCGGAAAAATCGGATTTGGAGCGATTAAACCGGTGGTTGGATACGCTTTGGGCGGCTTGGAAATTTGAAGCCGCAGCCGCGCAGCACCAGCAGTTACTCTACCTTGCGGCAAAAAATGAAGTCATCATCGGATTTGGCGCCGGCGAGGGAAATAATGTGGGTACCGGCTGGTTTGGCCCGGTGGGTGTGGATCCACGGTTTCGTAAGCTTAAAATCGGAAAAGTGTTATCCTTAAAGGTACTGGCCGACCTCAAGCAGCGCGGATTTTTTATGGCGACCATCCCCTGGGTGGGCCCGATTCCATTTTATCAACGGCTTTGCGGCGCGGTAGTAGATCGCGTGTTTTGGCGGTTTGAAAAGGATCTACGGAGTAGCTGATGGATGCTGATTTGCGATCAGCGGCCCGTTTCAGATTGCGGCTAATGCTTTTAGCGGTTCTGTCGATCCTTATAAATCACACAACTACCGCGAAATTATGGGGTGCTGAATTCACGATTCTTTCAGACCGAAGGATAATGAAATGCCACAAAATATTTTCATCACCGGGGTAAGCTCCGGTATCGGAAACGGTTTGGCCCGGGCCTATCTGGAACGGGGCGAGATTGTTTATGGCGTTAGCCGGCGGACACCTGATGATTTGGTGGGCAACCTGAATTTCTATTTTTCAGTGCTGGATTTGACTGATCATAATAAGGCCGGTCCGGTCATGGGAATGTTGCTGAAAAGCGCCCCGGTACTGGACCTGGTAGTCTTGAATGCCGGTATCCTGAGCCCGATTCGGGACATGATCGATACGCCGCTAGCTGATTTACAAAGAGCCATGGAGGTCAATGTCTGGTCCAACAAAGTATTGTTGGACTGGCTTTTAAAGTCTGGCAAAACAATCAAGCAAGTAGTGGGAATTTCTTCCGGTGCCGCCGTTAATGGTCACCGTGGCTGGAACGGGTACAGCCTGAGCAAAGCGGCGCTGAACATGCTGACCCAATTGTACGCCGCGGAACGGCCGGATATCCATTTTACCGCACTGGCGCCGGGTTTGATCGATACGGATATGCAGGCTTACCTATCCAGCCTGCCGCCGGATGACCGCTATCCTTCGGTGCGTTTTCTCCAACAAGCCCGCGGGACGGACGATATGCCCGCTCCGGATACGGCGGCCGAAATGCTCGTCAAAGCATTTGAGGCTGTAAAACAGAACAAGAGCGGTGGTTTCACGGATGTCCGTGAATTGAAAAATTCCGGATTGCTGTAGCATTCATTTTAAAAAACAAGTTGGAGTACGAACTTAATTAGTGAGTGGAAATTCCTACTGCTAAGCAGGTTAAAATTATCTCCAGCACTAAAATATTTCAGAATCGGATAGCCAGGGCCGACAAACATCCGAACTGATTTCCCACAATCTTCTGGCAGAATTTTCGTCATAGGATCGCTTGGAAGACGAGACCGGACGACATTTTTCCCAATATAACCCGCTTTGATTTGACAAACTGGCGTCGCTGGCGACAAAGATCATGGTTTCCGCGCCTTTAGCAACAGATGTTCCAAAATGCCGCCGAATACCCCACACCATCCTGGTCAGAATGCTGGTTTGTTTGGTGCCCATGTGAGTGTTCACCAACCCTGGATCAATAGCGTAAGTCGAAATCGTGCTGTTTTCACCCAGTCGCCGGGTCAGTTCATAAATGAACAACACATTCGCCAACTTGGATTGTCCGTAAGCGGTCAGCCCAAAATAATGGCGCTGCAGCCCCAGATCGTCCCAGTGCATTTTACCTGAGCGATGCGAATTGGAACTCATGGAAACCACCCGGCCATCAGCTGATTTTTTTATCAAGGGCAGCAGTTTTAATGTCAGGAGAAAATGGCTCAAATGATTGACGGTGAATTGTAATTCCGTTCCGGAGGGTGTTTCCGTATACACACTCGCGAAGGTACCGGCGTTGTTCACCAAGACATCCAGCTGTTCTAGTGTGAATCTGATTTTTTCGATAAAAGCGGCCACCGCGGCCAGATCGCTCAAGTCAACGACATGAAAGTCAATCAACTGGCTCGGATCCCCGTCTCTCCGTAATTTTGCTTCAACGCGAAGGCATTTTTCAGGATTCCGGCCAATACCAACGATGTTAGCGCCCATCCTGGCAAGTGATCGTGCGGTTTCCAACCCGATGCCATCGGTAGCGCCGGTAATCAGACAGATTTTTCCGGCAAGATCAGACATGACGGTTTAGAACAAGCTTTCGATGGTGGCTTTGAATTGTTTAACCAGTTCTGCCGCTGTGGCTTCATTTTTTGCCTCGGCGAACACACGGATGATGGGTTCGGTATTGCTGGCCCGGAAATGCACCCAGCGGTCGGACCAGGTGAGTTTCACTCCGTCGGCCAGATTCGGATGGTCGTCCTTATACTGATCGGCCAGTTTGGCCAAAATGCTCCCCGCATCGGCGTGACCTACCTGGACCTTATCCTTTACCATGTGATAACGCGGCAGGTCGTTGGCGATTTCGCGGATGGACCGGCCGGTTTCGGCCAACAGCGTAAGAATTAATCCGGCGCCCACCAGCGAGTCGCGCCCCAGGTGACATTCGGGCAGAATCACGCCGCCGTTGCCCTCGCCGCCAATGAGGGTCGGCTGTTGCTGCATTTGGCGCGCCACATGGATCTCACCCACGGGAGTGCGCAGAACTTTCCGGCCGTAACGCCCGGCTAATTCGTCCAGTGCCATGGTCGTGGAAAGATTGGTGACCAGAACTTTGTTATCCTTGGGCGCGTGCCGCAACGCGTGGTAAGTCGCCAACACCAGAGTGTATTCTTCAACCAGCGGATCACCGTTTTCATCAATTACCGCCAGCCGGTCCGCATCGGGATCGGTAGCCAATCCCAGGTCGGCTTTTTCAAACCGGACCCGCTCCATTAATCCCGTTAGATGGGCGGGTCTTGGTTCCGGCGTGTGGATAAAATTACCGTCATTATTGCAATTCAGGCGAATGACTTCACAACCCAGAGCTTCCAGAAATTCCGGTAAAGCTTTGGAACCGGCGCCATTAATGGCATCCACCACGACTTTGGGGTGGCGTCGTTTTACCACGGCGGCGTCTACCAATTTCAGAGCCAGGACATTATCAATATGTTGTTGAATAACATTGGATTGCCGTTGAACATTCCCCACCCCAGCCCATTTTTCCAGCTTTTCGGTGGGAATTTCCAGATAACGCAGTAATTCCATGTGTTGGACGGTATCCAAAAACAGGCCGCCCCGGCCCACAAATTTGAGGGCATTCCACTCAATGGGATTATGGCTGGCGGTGACAATGATGCCGCCGTTGGCGTGATAGTTTTCCACCATGAGTTGAGCAGTGGGCGTGGGACAGATCCCGCAGTCAATGACATGGCAACCCACGGATTGCAGCACCGATTCTACAATATCTTTGAACATCTTGCCCGAGGGCCGGGTATCCTGGGCCAGGACAATTTTACCACCGTCCACCATGCGGCCGAAGGCAATCGTGTAACGGGTGACCACATCCGGGTCGAAGCCGTCATTGATAATACCGCGGACGCCGGAAATTCCTGAAATCAAGGGGGGCATAATTAAGATCCTTATATTTTAGAGAAAGATAAAAGAGTAAGAATAACATGAAAGAATCGAGCACGCGTACGAGCACGAGATAATTTTAGTAAATACGCAGATAAAATTCTCATTTGCCTAATGTCTGTTGCTTGCCATAGCCATTGTTTAATTTTTCCCGTCTTGCTGAGCCTGTCGAAGTACGGGAAAAATTTTAAGAACATTTCCGCTCGCCCTTCGACAGGCTCAGGGAGACGAGC
>CAZIWX010000020.1:4023-14930 GCA_964543125.1 uncultured Lentisphaeria bacterium
TGTCCAATATCAAAGGTCAAATTTCCCTGAATCCGATCAAGTGGTTCACCTCGCTTTTGCCTAATGTCTGTTGCTTGCTATAGCCGTTGTTTAATTTTTCCTGTCTTGCTGAGCTTGTCGAAGTACAGGAAAAATTTTAAGAACATTTCCGCTCGCCCTTCGACAGGCTCAGGGAGACGAGCGGATTACCAGTGTCCAATATCAAAGGTCAAATTTCCCTGAATCCGATCAAGTGGTTCACCTCGCTAAAGCCCATGACAAAGGGAAGTTGCTCGACAAAGATAAAATCGTTTTTCAGATACCATTTCAAAGACCGTTTATTCTGGCTCATGACGCCCAGCCAAACGCGTGTGTGGCCGATACTTTTTGCCCGGGTAATACCGTTCCGCAATAGTTGTTTTCCCAGTCCCAGCCCTTGAAAGCCGGGCAGCACATACAGAGAAGTGATATAAAACCGCCCTTCAGCCCGATTATCGTGACATTTACTATAGCCCACCGCATTACCATTCGCCTCGGCGATAAAGCCGAACATGTCAGGATTCTCATACAAACCGGTAAGTTTTTCCATCGTATAATAGGCGTTATGAAAAATCTCCATGTCTCGTAACGGTATAAAATCCGAGTAGGCGTCAACCCAGGTTTCCCAGCCGATTTTACGGATGATGGAAAAATCGCTCCGGGTCCATTTCCGAATCGAATTTGCAGAGGCTGGAATTGACATGGCGGAAAGTTAGTTGTGTCAGGATTTGAGAAAAGCGGAAACCGGAGGCGCGTTAGGTTAAATTTTGCGAAACAGCATGGCATCCAGCCCGGAATTCCCCAACCCGCCGGAAATGTGATCCCTCCCCCGGGGGATAAAATAGTGCCCAGCCGGGATATTCGGGTGTAAGCCGGCAAGCACAAGCTACCCCAAAAACAGAATAATCCCGGCCATAAACCGCCAACTCATTCATTCCAAGCGGCCGGGTTGAAAAAAGATCTTCAGCGTCAGCAGGGAAAAACGCCGTTAAAACCAGAAGGCCGCAAAAGCGGCCTTCTGGACGGTTCAGCGTATTAAACGATTAAAAACTGCGGGAGATACCGATTGCCCCAACAATAGCTGTCTTCAGGTAGGTCTCCGTGCCTATAAGAACGCCGTCGCCAAAATAATCGACGCCGGCGTGGGTGGCTTTTTCATAAAACGTGTTAGAAAAACCAACGGAAACCGCGGTCGTTGGATTAAGAGCGTATTTAACCCCGAACCCAACCGTGCTGGAGTTCAGGCTGTTGCTCATATCGGTATTATAAGCTTCCTTGGCGCCGCCGGTTGAAATGAGATAGCCGCCGCTGAGAGTCATGGCGCTGGTCAAGGCGAACTCGGCGCCCAAAGCAATTTCAGTACCGTTATCCACTAAAGTTTCCCGGCCGTCCCAGTTTGCATCTTTATTGAAATAGTAATTATAATCCAGGGCCAGATTCAGGGAGGGCATTACCCGATAGGAAAGACCCACGCCCAGCATGGCGGGCATGTCGGCATTGGATTTGGCGCCGTCGGGAAAGAGACCGGAACCATCGACTTTGGTTTTGTTGGTCAGTTCAAGCGCCGCCATGCCCTCATACCGGATGCCGATATTAAGGTTTTCCATGGGTGACAGATACAAGCCGACGATGGGAGCGAAACCCGAACCGGTTTGTTGGGCGTCAACTTGTACGTCGCTGGTTTTAGCGGCGTTAACGGTGGCATCATCCGCCTGGCTGGTTAATGTCGCGGCGTATGCAGTTAAGGATGCTGCAGCGGTTGTATAAGCTACCTGGGTGGTTGAAGGTGTCCAGGTAGAGGCATCGAAGCCAGAAACACCCAAGGCAGTCAATCCTGCACTAATTGCATCAACTTGTGCTTGCGTTATTTGGCCAGCTCCAACTAGTGTGTTGAAGGGAAGATCACCGGCGCCACCATCAATGAAAGGTTGTAAACTGGAGGCACCGGCAGTGGCCGAACCTGCCCCTGCGGTAGCCTGTGCTGCACCCTCTGTTGCGGCAGCAGACAACGTGGTGAAAAAAGTTGGAGCGGACACCATTGAACCAGTATAGCCGATAGTTGGATAATTTGGATCAATCTTAATATCAGTCAGGTGACCGAGATAAGAGTTCGACGCCGCGAAATACCGGGCGCCCACGGAAACCGAGATCATCTTGCTGATTTCGTAGGCCACCGAAAATTGTCCACCCAAATAGGTCGATGAGCCTTCGAAAGAGACATCCAGACTGTAGGCGGTAGTGGGAATTCCAGCCGCTGCCAGGGAGGCGGGAATCACCGAAACCGGTGCTTCAAATGAGGGTAAGCCCTTATCGAAGGTGGCACTGCCGCCACCGCCGATGGGAACAAAGCCACCGGAAAAGACCAGGGACCCGGTTTTGTAAGCGAAGTATAAATTCGGGAAAAGCGGTGCGGATGTAGTCCCATCGAAAGTATCGCTGTGCAAAGTCGCTACATCACTTGTAATGGTTCGTGTTTGTGAGATGGATTGATTGCTCAAATACAGGTGCAGCCCGTCTGGCAGGCTGGTTAACCCGGCCGGATTAAAATAGGCTGCGTCAAGATCGGTAGAAGCGTTGCGGGCCATCATGCGGATCCAATCGGCACTCTGGTTCGTGTTTTCCACCATTCCCCCGGCAAAGACCAGTGTTGAGATAAGCAAAAGCGACAATACGCGTAACATCTTGCTCATATTATTCTCCTTAGTTTTCAGTTGTGATTTCCCGATAAAATAGAGTCGTTATGCGGCTTAACAAACCAAAAAAAAGGTGATTTGTAAATAGTTAAAGGCTTGCTTCGCCGCTGCCGGGCGTTATGATACTGGCCTCAGAGGATGAAATCAGACAAATAAACTCCGGGATGGAAGCGTTTTCACCTCCCGGCCGATGCCACTATCAGAAGAAAATGAAGTGAGTTGCGGGCGGGGCGGTTTGGCCGGTATCAACTGATTTGTACACGCCCGGGCGGTTTCCCCGGATGATCAAAGGTTTTAAAACCCGGTAATGGATTAAGGTGAGGACAGTTAGCCGGTTCGACCGCTCCCCCGGGGGATTTCTTAAGCACCGGCCGGCAAGCTTTAATTTTACACCGCTTTCCGTTTGAATCCGGTGATTTTGTTGTGGGTCAGTTCGCGGATTTCAGCCAGGTCGATATTAGTCCAATCTTGCTCTTCCCCCAACCACACATCCACCGCCGCCATGGCCTGGTACAAAAGCATGTCCAGGCCGGGAATGGTCTGGCAGTCAGCCATTAAGGCATCCGAAAGCAGACGCGTGTTGATGGGATTGTACACCGCGTCCATGACCACACTGGCGTTTTCCAGAAGATCCGCGTCCAAAGGACTCTCGCGCCCATTGGGTTTCATACCAATAGGGGTGGCATTCACTACCATGTAAGCCTGTTCGATGGGTTCAATAGCGTTGGCATCCCAGGGTGTGGTTTCAATGATCGCCGGGGCAACCAATTCTCGCAGATCTTTAACCACCAGCACACCATGGGGCAGATTACGAGCAATAATGGTGATCCGTTTGGCGCCTGATTCGGCTGCGCCGTAGGTTATTGCCCGGGCGGCGCCACCGGCGCCCAGGATCACCACGTTGGCGTCTTTGAGATCGACGCTATTGATTTCAACCGCTTTTACAAAACCATGCCAGTCGGTATTGTAACCCTCCAACTTACCGGCTCTATTGTGCACTACATTCACTGCTTTCAGGGCGGCCGTGCGGTCGTTGAGTTCGTCCAACAGCGGAATGATGGCCGTCTTGTGAGGAATAGTCACATTAAATCCAGCCAACCCTTTAGCGGCCCGTCCCCGCAGCCATTCCGGCAAATCCGGTCCCAACACTTCATATTTTTTATAGGTGATTTCCCGGCCCAGCTTTTTAAATAATAATTCAACTAAAAACGGGCTGACGCTCTGCTTTACAGGATCACCGATAATTCCAAACCTCACACTTGCTCCTTTTCAAATTCTAAATTGCCATCCATGAATAAAATAATGTTCAGAGGTGTTTAAGACCCTTGATTATCAATTTTTCTTCAGGTGCGGTGTAATTTTTTCAAAACCGCGAGAAAACCGGGGAAACTGATATCCAGGCACTGCTCATCATCCAACCAAGCCGGGGAATCAGCGATCAGCCCGGCAACGCTCATCATCATGGCGATCCGGTGGTCGTGGAAGGTTTCCACCTTACCGCCCTTGAGCCGTGTGGGACCATGCACCCCAAACCCATCCGGCCGGTCCTCGATGTGAGCACCCCAATTCCGTAAGTTTTGCACAATCGCCTTGATCCGGTCGGATTCCTTTACCCGCAATTCAGCCGCACCGGTTACCACGGTTTCACCTTCAGCCTGAGTTGCCAGCAGGGCGATGAGAGGTAGTTCGTCAATGACATTCGGCACCAGTTCCGGCCCAATTGTGACACCATACAAATCGGCGGACTGAATAACAACCTCACCCCCGGGTTCACCCACCGTCTCACCGGTAGGAGTAATTGTTAGCTGCCCGTTCATTTTCTTTAAAACATCTAAAAACCCGGTCCGGGTGGGATTTAAACCGACGCCGGTCAACAGAATTTCCGAATCGGGTATCAAGGTCGCCGCCGCAATTAAAAATGCCCCGGCTGAAATATCACCGGGAATCGTGAAATCTTGCGTTTGCAGGGGCTTTTTCAGGGGTTGAAGGGTAATCAGGCTATGGTCTGTTTTCAAACTAACGCCGAGAACCTTTAGCATTCGCTCCGTGTGATCCCGGCTGGGTAACGGCGAGCTAAGGGTGGTTTTGCTTTGAGCATTTAGGCCGGCCAGGAGAATCGCCGATTTGACCTGAGCGCTGGCTACCGGCAGATCATAATGAATTCCCCACAAATCGCCACCGGTTAGCATAATCGGCAGATAACCCTGATCACGGGTGGAAATGCGCACGCCCATTTGCCGTAAAGGAATGATCACGCGGTTCATGGGCCGCTGACTTAGAGAGTCGTCGCCAATGAAAGTTATCTGTAGCGGATAACCGGCCAAAAGTCCCATACCGAGTCGTGCGGTGGTGCCTGAATTTCCACAATCCAGCGGCAATTGAGGCTGTAAAAACGGTTCATTTCCGGCCCCTTGAATCCGGACGGTATCCCCTTCCCGAACCACATCGATTCCACAGCGTTTGAGTAGCTTGGCGGTTTGCCGTACATCGGCCCCCCGATTCACATTCCGCAGCGTACTGAGTCCATCCGCCAGGCAGGCCAGCATGAGAGCCCGGTGCGAAATGGACTTATCACCCGGTAAAACAACCGTGCCATTCAGAGCCATGAGACCCGTTTCTTTCGCATGGGACAAGGTTAAACCCCAACCTACTGTAAAATCAATGGATTTCGAGGGAAAAACTTCTGACCCCGAATTCACTTTCATCCAGCGGCTGCCGGGCCTGCCGGGCGGATAAAAAGAAGAGCCCGGCTTTTTATCCGGGCTCTGGCAAGCAGGTGTAACTTTTTTTAGCCTACACCATCAACCTATTCTATTTTAAAAACATTAACTTTTTTACCGCGGAATATTCGCCGGCCTGAAGCCGGTATATATACAGTCCGCTGGCCAAATTGGAAGCATCGAATTTCACTTGATAACTTCCCGGGGCCTGGGATTCATTTACCAGTGTGGCTACTTCGGCGCCCAGCAGATTATATATTTTAAGCGTTACAAAATCATCTTTGGGTAATTGATAACCAATAACCGTGCCGGGGTTAAATGGATTCGGATAATTTTGGTCCAGCTCATAGTTGGTTATGGATATTAATTCATTTTCACCGCCGATGGATGTAACGGCACTGAGGTCATAGATCGCTTCGGCCGCAAAAACTGGTGGCAGAGAATCCGGCTGTTCCGGAATAAACGGAATGCCATCACCATCCGAATCATTTCCACTTTCGCCGGTGTTAGCGCCCTCAGAAAGCTGCATCACATTGGCAACCTTATTAAAAAAGCGGGTATAAATTGCTGGCGCTGCGGTTTGGTTCAAAACCAGCCGGGCTTCCCTGAGCGCACCGGCAATTGACGCAAAATTAGCCGGTGTGTAGGTCGCTAAATCATTTCCGTCAGTCGTTCGAAAGGCATTAGCGGCAGGGCTATAGAACGCGGTAATTAAATAATTATAACCGTTATCAGCGGCGGCGTAGTAGGTACTATCGCCGGTAACCGCATACGCTGCCAGCAAGCCTTTGACCGCGGCGGCCTGTGATTCAACCCGGGTAGCGGCATTATCAACACCGGCGCCGATGGTATAGGCATTATAAAAAGCCCCGTTACTGTTGTACAAATTATTGACGATAAAATCAGCCTGGGCAACCAGCGCGTCCCGCGCCATGGACTCCAGGGGTGTTCCGGCAAATTCTTCAATAACCTGTTTGAAAATAGCCAGGGTATAACCGGCATTAAAGGTAGAAATCGTCGTGCCCTGCTCAACGGTTCCGCCGGTTAAATTCGCTTCATCGACAAACGTCCCTTCAGCAGCATTAAAGTGCATGGCCAGCAAATTCATTGTAATGACTTTGCTCACGCCCATAAACAGATCAAACGGCCCCGCCATGCCGGTTTGGGCCATGGCAGCCGGGAACGGGTCGCCATCAAAAACGGATTTGTAGGCCAGATGGGCCGCATCACTAACGTTGTTGGGATCCGCCATGTTTTTAAAGTTTAACGCGCCCCACAAGTAAGAAATTTGATCCCATAGATTGCTTGATCCGTCCGTTACGGTGAAACCGGTGGCTTTGGGCGGCATGGTCGCATCAACCATGGATTCGGTTACGGCGACCTTATGGGGAAAATATTTAATTCCGTTCACGGGATCGTAGGTCATGGGGTCAACACTTCCCAGGGTGTTCCCGTCGTAAGCCAGGGAATTAATCACGAATAAGGTTTTATTGATCCCTTCGGCAGTGAGAACCTGGCCGATAAATCCATCTAAATTATCGCCACCGAAAAACACATTATTGTTGGGATCAAAGTGGATGCCGCCGGATGAATCGGGTGAAAGGCTTCCATCCGCGTCAATGCCATTCTCGTCCGCATCATGAAAGGCGCTAAGCATATCTTGAGCCCATAAGTATTGTTTCATTAAAGTTTGACCCATCGCGGCAAGATTTAAGGTTTTATCCATCTTGCTTCTATCCCAGCGTAACGTTGAAAAATCGTTCCAGGTAAAGTTTACCGGATCAATGGCTTGGGGTAGTTTGGGGTCACCGCTGATAAATTCGGCGAACTGCGGAAAAGGGTTTCCCGGAGGCGCGTGATTTGCCAACATGGAAAAGTGCATTATCATTTTCATCATTTCGTCATCTTCTTTAAAACCGTTCGGTCCCATGGTCATGGAACCGTCAAAGTTAGGATCGGTTTCCATGGCCGCCATTTGTTGAATCATGGGCGCCCAAATCATGTGCAGCCCCAGGCCGGAACGGGAAATTATTGTTCCAAGCTGGTACCTTGAATATTCATAATTTTCGATGCCCAGGGTATAGGCAATTGAATCCGGAGAATTCAATACAAACGGGTCAAGGTCATCCAGGTTATAGCCGATTGCTTCCGCAAAGGGTTCGCCGCTCTCATTAATCTCATTGGCCAGCAGCATTTGCTCGGCAGTCCAATAAATGCTGGTATTGGTAATTTGGACCTGTGCAGTCAACACGGTTGCCAACATCAGCAGCATCAGGGTAACTTGTTTTTTCATTTCAGTCTCCTTCTTTTTCCGTAAAGATGGAGCCGGCCGTATAAAAATTCTGTCATCCATCCGACACTATCCGATAATGGAAGCCTTACGGCTAACCCCGGGGTCCTACAAAATACCCGCCTGCGTCCAGGGGCAAGTAGTTTGCCCGGAAATTGCCGGGGACTGGGACGTGCTTACCCGGCTTTGTTTTTAAGAGCGATCCGCCTGGTTTAGCCGGGGCATGCATCATGCCGAAGTACGGCGGCTGCGGGACGAAGGCGGATAAATTGGATTATACTATCCCGCGTCACAGGGTCCGGCCGGGCTTAAATAACTGAATGGGAAGAAATTTAACATAATAGTCAAAGTCATGATCCGTCGTGAATATTGGAGCTTGGTAGCGTTCCGACACAGCACAGATTAAAAAATCGGTGTTAGAACCTTGAATTCCATGGAATTGACAAAGATTGAAAAACGCGGCTGCACGTTCATGATCAGCTCTAATGATATCAAAATCCGAGAAGGCGCTTAAATTATCACGGACCTTTTCAAAGTGTGTTGAATTTTGAATACCAGATAATAATTCCTGACGGATAGGTCCGATCAACCAGGCCCGGAGTTCCTGAATTAGTTCCCTTAATGCGTTGGAAATCGGATCATCGAGGGGGTGTTTTCTTCGCAGAATTAAAGACCAAATCGAAGTATCAATCAGGACCTTCATTGCTTATTTCTTTGAAGCTTATAATTATAGCCTGGGTCAAAATCAATTTTACCCGCCAGGTTAAAAATCTGCATTTGTTTCCGCCTCATTATATACTCTTGCAGCGCTTCGTTGACAGTCGCTTTTTTGGTTCGATGACCTCCAATCTTCAAAGCTTTTTCAAGTAATTCATCATCGAGGGCTAAATTTGTCGGCATCGTCTAACTCCTATATTTACACATAATATAGAAAAATATTGTGTGTAATTGTGCAGAATATTGTGTTGTGCTTCAACTCTGCCAAATGTTCAGCGGCCACTGCCGGGGGCTCTACTGCCGTTGAAATAAGAATTACGGAAAACCGGCGCCCCCGGATCTAATCTCCCCGGTAGCGCCCAATGAACCGGCTGGACCTGATTAGCGCTCGGGTTTCCGATTTCATCTGGATATCGGGCTTTCCCGGTTGCTTTATCACTTGTTCAGCAATAACAACAGGATATGTGTCCCCGGTAACCGAACCGGCTGCCATTGCCGCGCACCTAAATTTAAGGCAACCGGCAAGATTGTGTGTTTTATTTACCAACCTGACCCAATAGATTTGCCCACTCATGGGCCATTTATTGGGACGATATTTTCGGGGAGCCGTAATCAGTGTGTTTTTTCTGGTTTTCCTACAAGCTTGTTGCGGACCGGATCCCTATGGGGATTACTTCAAGTATTCTGAAATTGCCGATCCCAAGTCACTGGATCCGGCGCTCTCCACCGATGTTTTTACCGCTGTAAAAGTAGCGGTTCTGTACGACAATCTGGTCAAATTCGGTGTAGGCAGCGAAATCCGGCCTTCGGTAGCCAAAGCCTGGGAGATTTCGCCGGATGGTTCCCGCTATACGTTTCACCTAGAGCCGGGTTTCAGGTTTATCAATGGCCGGTCCATTCACGCAGCGGATGTGAAGTACTCTTTTCAGCGTGTTCTGGCTCCGGCGACCCGCTCGCCCATGACCTGGTTATTTACGCCCGTTGTGGGCTCGGAGGCTTACCAAAACGGGGCGGCGGATGAGGTGAGCGGTCTGATTGTGGAAGACTCGTTAACCCTGGTCATTCAACTCAAGTCGGCTTTTGCACCATTCTTGGGATTTTTAGCCATGCCCGCCGCGGCTATCGTGGCGCCGGAGGGAGTGGCCGCCGCCGGTGATCGATTCGGCGAACAACCCCTGGGTAGCGGTCCCTGGATTCTGGAAGAGTGGAAACACGACAATTATCTCAGCTTTAAGCCCAATCCGAATTATTTTTTCGGACCGCCAAAGTTGAAGGGGTTGCAAGTTCGTATTATTCCGGAAATTCTCACTGTAGCAGTGGAGTTCGAAGCCGGCAATCTGGATATGATGTCGGTTCCCAACTCAGAATTTGTGTATTGGACCCACAGTAGTGTCTGGAAGCCGTATATCCAGAAATTCCAGGAGTTGGCTTTTTATTACGTGGGCTTGAACTGTGAGCGGCCGCCTTTTAATAACCCGCGTATCCGCAAGGCCGCCAGCCTGGCCATCGACCGGAAGAAAATCATTAACCGAATCCTCCATGGCGCTGCCGAGGCCGCCAACGGCCCGATCCCACCGGCTTTGCCGGGGCACAATTTTAACCGGCCGGTGGATAAATACGATCCCGGGCAAGCCCGGGAAATATTAAAGGAAGAAGGTTATGCCAACGGCTGTGAATTCGAGTTATGGGCTGATCAGGATGCCGGGATATCCCAAACGCTGGAAGCAATCCAGGCTTATTTAAATGCCGCCGGTTTTAAGGCCAAAATTGTTCGCAACGACTGGAACATGATGCGCGATGCCATGCGGCACGGGAAAACCGATGCTTACTGGGGTAATTGGTGGGCCGATTATGCTGATGCGGAAAACTTTCTGGCGCCTTTATTCCAAACCAAGACGGCGGCTTTGCGTAACCGTTATTCCAACCCTGACGTCGATCGGCTGATTCAAAAAATGCAGCAAACCCTGGACGATTCAGCGCGGGCGGCATTAGCCACGCAAGTAGATTCGATCCTGGCGGAAGATACACCTTATATCTTTATGTGGTATCCCACGACTTACACCGTGGTCCAGCCTTGGGTGCGGGGCTATCAGGTGCATTTGATGTACAACGCGAATAAGTACACGGAGGTATGGTTTGACCGGGGAGAGGAATAAGCCTTAGACTATATCCCGTTTGTCTCCTTGAGCCCCGTCGAAGGGCAAACGGGAATGATTATTGAAAGCATTTATGGGTAAGCCCCTGCTTGTCCTTTGACAAGCTCAGTCCCAAGGGGATCCCGTTGGGAGATGACAAGCTGGGGTTTTTGTATTCTTCAATCTGGGTACGCCCTCCTGAACTTGTTTCAGGGTCTCACGCTGGAGCCAAATGAGATGCCGAATCAAGTTCAACATGACAGGTAGAGCGATCGAAGCTCAGAGAGCGTTATTTGAGGCTGAACCATGAAGTTTCTTCCACCACCTGCCCTTC
>CAZIWX010000020.1:15030-26782 GCA_964543125.1 uncultured Lentisphaeria bacterium
GACGGGGCTCAGGGAGACAGGTGATGGGGATTTAACAGTTGGTGCGACAAGATGCTGAATCAAGTTCAACATGACAGGTGGAGCGATCGAAGCCCAGAGAGCGTTATTTGAGGCTGAACCATGAAGTTTCTTCCACCACCTGCCCTTCGACGGGGCTCAGGGAGACAGGTGATGGGGATTTAACAGTTGGTGCGACAAGATGCCGAATCAAGTTCAACATGACAGGTGGAGCGATCGAAGCCCAGAGAGCGTTATTTGTTATTTGAGCATTGGTATTCCCCTTTTGCCCCAGAGGGATCCCTACGGGAAGAGGGGATTAAGGGGTTCGCCAAAGGCTCCACCGAGGCGGTGTGTTACTTTTATACAACCCTGGAAACCCACCCCGGCCGGCTATCGCCTCCACCTCTCCAGGGAGGGGAATTGACATTTAAACTTTGACATTGGAAAAATAAATTTCCGGTTGTCACCCTGAAACCGAGCAGAGGAATCGATCGAGGGAAGTGAAAAAAACGCTATGAAGTACATGCGCTCAAATATCGTAATACTACTCATCGGATTGATCCTATTGCTTTTTTCCAACGGGAATTGGACCATTCCCCTGGCTGCCTGGCTGGCGCCGGTTTTTCTGATCCACTTTGTTCGCTCACAGAAGTCCGGAATCGGATTACCGATCCTGTTTGCCACCCTGCTCATCGCTACCAAATTCATGCTGGCCGGCATTATTCCATCAACATTAGGCGTTTTGACCTACATCCTCGTCGAGTATTACGCAATCCTATGGTTTTTACCTTACTGGGTTGACCGGTGGCTGGCACCCAGATTAGGTGGAGTTGTCGGAACATTGGTTTTTCCCGTGGCGGTGGTGGTGGTGGAATATGTTAACATGATCTTCTTCGGTTCCTGGGCTTCAGTGGCATACACCCAATTCGACAATCTCCCCTTAATTCAAATCGCTTCCATCACCGGGATGTGGGGAATCACTTTTCTGGTCATGTGGTTTGGTCCGGTTGTGAACTGGATTCTGGATCAGAAATTGGATCGGGCAAAAATCAGAACAGGTGTCTTTACCTACGGAGGCATTTTACTGATAACTTTACTCTACGGTGGCGCGCGGTTGAGTCTGTTTCCTCCTGAGGCTCAGACTATAAAAGTGGTTTCGTTTACGCCAACACAGGAATTGGATTATTACAACAACCGCCGTGAGAAATGGGGATTTTCCTCTTCCGTCGATATGGCCAAGCGTGACCGGGCTGCCATGTCAATCCTGTTAGATACGGTCCATCGCCAAGTTTTTCAGCACAACCGCGCCTTACTTGACTCGAGCACTAAAATTTCGCTGTGGCCGGAAGCTTGTATTCGTGTTCTGGCAGAAAATGAGGCGAAATTTCTGGCTCAGGGACAAACTTTGGCCAGAGAGAACCACATCTATCTGCTTATGGGGTATTATGTAGTTCCCCTGGACAATCCTGGTCGTGACGGACAGAACAAAGCGGTAATGATCAACCCTCAGGGTCAGATTGAATGGCAATATCTGAAAACCCATCCGGTACCGGGTTCCACCGATCAACCGGGTGACGGGATTTTACCTCTCTCAGAAACACCCTTTGGTCGCGTGAGTACCGCTATTTGTTATGACATGGATTTTACCAACTTGATTCAGCAAGCGGGGAAAAACCAGGTGGACCTTATGTTGATCCCAGCCTGGGACTGGCAAGCTATTGATCCGCTACATGCTCGAATGGCGGTTTTTCGGGCGATTGAGAATGGATTTTCCATGGTGCGTCAAACCGGCAACGGCTTATCCATCGCCGTGGATTATCAGGGGCGAACCCTGGCGAGCATGGACCAATTTACTTCGGATCAACAAGTCCTTTCTGCTCAGATTCCAAGCCACAGGGTACGGACTATTTATGCCGCCCTGGGAGATTGGCTGGCGTGGCTTTCAATTTTTGGCCTCATCGTTCTCATTTGGCGGGCGCTAACCCATCCGGTTTGTGAAATCGATGGATAATCAACCATAACCATTTTTCAACAAAGTAAAAGCAGAGCCATAATATGACCAACACCGCACTCATCACCGATCCCGTCGGCGTAATGGTCTATCTGATTGGCCTGATCGCTGTAATTTATTGGGCCCGGGCCCAACCAGGCCTGAGCAAGATCTTTAAATATCTGCCACCTGTCATCTGGGTTTACTTCCTGCCCATGTTTTCCACTACCTTAGGCATTACTCCTGCCGGCTCACCGCTTTATGATTTTGTAAAACTCAATTTGCTACCCGCGGCTTTGATTTTGTTGCTGCTCTCTTCCAATACGCGGGAATTGGTCAAACTTGGTCCCAAAGCATTGGGCACCATGTTATTTGGCACTCTGGGCATTGTCATCGGCGGCGTGGTTGCACTGGTGATTTTTAGTCATTGGCTGCCACCCGATGCCTGGAAAGGCATGGGCGCCTTGTCCGGCAGTTGGATCGGCGGTAGTGCCAACATGGTGGCCATTGGTACTTCCATCGGAACCCGGGATGATCTGTTTGGCATTATGATCATCGTGGACACCTTGGTGGGTTATGGTTGGATGGGAATTGTCATATTCCTTTCCGGTTATCAGGACCGGATCGATAAATGGAACGGTGTAGACAGCAGCCATATCGATGAAATGGATGAACGCCTCCAGGCTGTTGGTCAAGCCCGGCGGCGGCCCATAAGATTTAAAGATTTGAGTTTGATGGTTTTTATCGGATTGGGCTTTGGCTATTTATCCTTAAAAGCCGGCAACTACCTGCCCAATCTGGGGAGCGTCATCACTTCCTTTGCCTGGACGATCATTATTGTCTCAATTATCGGGCTGGTCTTGTCGCTTACCCGGTTGGCGGAGCTGGAATTCGCCGGAGCGAGCCACGTGGGCAATCTTTTTCTGTTCCTTCTGCTGGCGACCATTGGCGCAAAGGCTGATTTGCAGGCCATCACCCGGGCTCCCGTGTTTTTGCTCGCCGGGGTGGTTTGGATCCTGATCCATGCCGTCATTTTGTTCTTCGGCGGTAAACTTTTAAAAGCACCCATGTTTCTCATTGCCACTTCGAGTCAGGCCAATGTGGGCGGTGTCGTGAGCGCACCTATCGTAGCCTCGGTGTATCGTAAATCGTTGGCGCCGGTGGGACTGCTCCTCGGTGTGGTTGGCAATATTCTGGGAATCTATTTTGGATTGTTGACCGCCCAGTTGATGTCATGGCTAGCGGGGATTTAATTGTAGTGGGTCAGTTCATTTTAAAACGCGTTGCGCAACTTATTCCGGTGATTCTGGGCATTATCTTACTCACTTTCATTCTCATGTACGTGGTGCCGGGTGATCCGGTGCTCTCCATGGTGGGGCAGCGCTATGACGAGGAAACGCTCAATCAGCTTCGAGCGGCCTTTCACCTGAACGAACCGCTTTATCAGCAATTCGGTCATTATTTATGGGGACTGGTTCACGGCGACCTGGGCGTGTCATTTATTACCCGGCGCCCGGTGATGGAGACGGTACTGGATCGTTTCCCGGCCACCATTATTCTGGCGCTGGGCGCCATGGTCGTTTCCGTTTTATTGGGATTATCCGTAGGTATCCTCAGTTCTATCAAACCACACTCCGGTCTGGATCATGCAACGATGATTTTGGCTTTACTCGGTGTTTCGGCACCGGTATTCTGGGTGGGGTTGCTGTTGGTGATCGCCGGAAGCGCGGTGGGATGGCCCTATCTCACCGGTTATGGTTGTTTGCCGTTCCTGATCCTACCGGCCATCACCCTGGGGACCCGCAGCGCGGCATTTTTAGCGCGTGTTACCCGCGCCAATATGCTGGATGTCTTAAGCCAGGATTATGTCCGTACCGCCCGGGCCAAAGGTTTGGCGACCTGGGTTGTGATCATGAAGCACGCGCTTAAGAACACCTTGATTCCCATCATCACTATCATTGGAATTGATTTCGGCAGCTACTTGAGCGGCGCCGTCCTCACCGAATCGATTTTTAACTGGCCCGGTGTGGGACGCCTGGCGCTCAATGCCATTCTGAAACGCGATTTCCCGGTAATCCAGGGCGTGGTGCTTCTAGCCGCCCTGGTTTTTGTCATGGCCAATTTTATAGTAGATCTCCTGTACGGTTTTTTGGATCCACGCATCCGATTGCGGGTGAATAAATGATTCGTCTCCCCCACGTCTGGCAAAATCGTGCTTTTCGGTACTTCTTTTGGGGTAACGGTGTTTCCCTGTTTGGGTTTGGCATCCACTTCATTGCCGTGGCCTGGATTGTTTTGGACCGGACCGGATCTGAAATGGCCGTGGCGAAGTTGTTTGCCCTGGCGAATTTGCCGGGAATTCTGGTTGCCCTTTACGGCGGCGTCATCGTGGATCGGCTGAATCGTAAACACCTGCTCATTTTTCTGGATCTGTTCCGGGCAACCGCCGTGCTGAGCGTTCCCCTAGCCTTTTGGGTTGGGTATGATCAACTCTGGGTGCTTTATGGTATGGAGTTTTTGGTAGGCATGGGGCATTCGGTGTTTTGGTCATCTGCTAATGCCTTTGTGCAGGAAGTTGTGAGCAAACGGAATTTCATGCAGGCCAACTCTTTTGTTTCGGCTTCTTACCAAAGCGGTTCCCTGGCCGGCTCGGCCGCGGGTGGGTTTCTTATTGCCGCCATTGGGCCGATTGCTGTATTGCTCATCGATGCAATGACATATTTATTTTCCGCACTGATGATTTCACAAGTGGACTACACCCCCACGCCAACCGTATCCAAAACCAAATCCGGGTGGCGTAATTTTGTTGATGGGGTACAGCTCATCCGCCAGAAATACGCGGTTTTTTTATACATGTTCATGGCCATTATGGCGGATGTGGCCGTCTGGGGTGGTATGACGATTTTAACGGTTTCTTTTTCCACCAAAGTCCTCGGTACGGGCGCGCAGGGGTTCGGGTTGATGGATGGTTTCTACGGATTAGGGGCATTATTAGCCACGGCGGTCGTATTGAACTACTTCAACCGCGGACCCCGCCAGGTGTATTTGCTGATTTGCTATGGTATTGCGGCGGTTACCACGTTTCTCTTGCCGGTTTTGCCAATTCTCAAGATCGCCATTGGATTGCACCTGCTCATGGGGCTGGGTAATAATTCAGCCCGGATATTAACCCGTACCCTTTTCATGGAAAAAATTCCTAACGAATTCATGGGACGCGCCACAACCGTTACGGCGGTTTACTCCCGTCTAATGATAATAATCATGTTGTCCGTGGTCGGGTGGGGGATTGAGTCCGGCGGCATCGGGTTGGGCTATTTTATTAATGGTCTGCATTTCGTGATAGCCTTTGCCGGTGTAATGATCACACTGTTACTGCGCCGCCATTTTTTCGATGAACCCCGGGTTGTCACGGAGGTAATTTTATCTTAAATCGCAACAGCATATTTGCCGAAACCATGCGCTCTTTACGGCACAATAAAATTGCTCTGTTCGGGCTGGTGTTGATCTTTATTCTGGTTTTTACCGGCGTTTTTGCACCCCTGGTTGCGCCTTATGATCCCTATCAAGCTGATTTGGATGTGAGTCTTCAGGCGCCGTCTTCCAACCACATCATGGGCACCGATGAAGAGGGCCGGGATGTCCTGTCCCGGGTGATTTACGGGGCTCGGATTTCGCTGAAAGTGGGAATTATTGCCAGTACCCTGTCGTTGTTGATCGGGGTTATCCTGGGTTTATTAGCGGGCTTTTTTCGGGGTTGGGTTGATTCGGTGATCATGCGTTTTACCGACATGATGTTTGGCTTCCCGGCGTTGTTGTTTATGATCGGGATAACAGCGGCCGTACCTCAACCGGATATCAACGTGGCCATGCTGGCCATCGCACTGGTGAGCTGGCCCGGAATGGCACGGATCATGCGCTCCCAGGTGATTCAGATTCGGGATCGAGAATATGTGGCGGCGGCGGAAGCTTTGGGTTATAGTAATTTACGAATCATGCTACGGCATGTTCTTCCCAACTGCCTGGCGCCGGTGATCGTAGCCTTTACCATGAGTATCGGAGGCGCGGTCCTGGCGGAGGCGTCGTTATCATTCATCGGTCTGGGTGCGCAACCGCCGGAACCCAGTTGGGGCTCCATGATCTCCTTCGGCCGGACCCATTTGCGGGGTGAGTGGTGGATTTCGGTCTTTCCCGGTTTGGCGGTGGCCTTCATGGTGATGGGTTTCAACCTGTTTGGCGAAGGCTTGCGGGACGCGCTGGATCCGATTTTGAAAAACCGGGGCAAATAGCCCGATTATCATTAATCCGTATTGTTTTAAAAAATATTTGATTGCAGTCAGGCGTCCCGCGAGTGGGCGCGGCAGGGGCCGATTTGGCTTTTCAGGCTGGCAGGAGAACACCCGAAACCTGGAAATTCAACTGATAATTCCCGTTGTCAATTAAAGCCAGGTTCTAGGGTTGTATTGTATCCCGCGGAGAATTCAGGCGGAATTTCGGCTAAGCCCCATTTGATAATGATGAAGCTGGTGGACCATAAAAAGGTAACCAATATGGTTTGCAGGATGAGAACGGTAGTGTGAAAATGCCGGGGAGAAGGCCTGGTGCCTTATTTTATGGTAAAATAAAACAGGGTGTGCCGAAAGCACACCCTGTCATTTAGTGGTCTGGTGTAAGTGTTCGCTTAAACCGTAGGCTCAACGAACGCCGGCCACCTAGAACCGCCGTGGACGGTCGTTCGGCCGGCGGGGCTTACGCTCCCGTGCCTCATTGATCTGCAATGTACGGCCATCCAGGACTTGCTCCTGAAGGGCTTCGATAGCCTGGTTACCGGCATCGTCATCCATCTCAACGAATCCGAAGCCACGGGGGCGACCGGTTTCCCGATCGGTAATTAACTTAACTGAGTGAACCTCGCCGTACTCCGCAAACACGTTGCGAATGTCGTCTTCGGAGGCACTGAAGGGCAGGTTGCCCACATAAATCGTCTTCATCTGATCTCCTGTGATTGTCTTTTGCCCGGCAGTTAGGGGAGCCGGGACTCTAAACCCCCTTAGGAAACAATTAAATACCTTCCGAGCAAACCTACCGGTTCAAATGGCAATTTGATGCTTACCAGCACCCAGGCAAGGTTCGGTTTTATTGTACCAGTGGAAAAATTTCCAAACCGGGGCAAATCATAGATCCTTACCGGTGAGTCGGATAGCTTCATTTTGTCGTTCGTGTGGGTCTGCGTAGAATGATGTGGTTCCTAAATCAACAATAAAGTTTAATCCGGTATAATCAGAAAACAAAGGAAATGATAAACAAAATAAAAATAAATAGAAGGCGCAGGATGTAGTACCCACAACTAACCCCGAATAATGAGAGATACAATATATGCCCCGAAATACAAGAGCTTCTTCCCGGCCCGATAGGTGCTTTTACCAATGAACTTGGAGCCCACTCGCAAAACGGCACCGGCGACTACCACGCCAATATGAGCCTTGATTGAGTTTTTTTATGGGTAATGACTGAAGCCTGGCGCTGATCCTCACCCTTGATGAGAATCACAAAACCAACGATAAAAAAGACAATTTGGAACCCGAACCGCGGGTCAGGTTTTACTGGGATTGATAATCTTTAGCAACCGGAACATAGGTTCTATCAAATTCAACTTCCCAGGCCAGGCCATTATTATGGGAGCTTTCAATGAGTTGATGAACATTGCCATTACTCATGGGTTCGATGGTCATCCGCGACAGACTCCGGGTTCCATTCAGATTAACTTTTTCACCCATAAAATGCATCCCACCAGCTTTAAAATCACCTTTGTAATAAATATTATTCCCGCTCTCGCTGACATAAAGCTGAATCCACTTACCACTGGCCGGGTCAAAATAATTGGTGCTCTTACCGGAAATTCCACCCACGGATGTCCCGTTCTCCTGAAGCATACAACCCGCCAGTAATTTTTCGATGTGGCTGGTACCGACTCGCAAACCAGCCGGGTTATACACAGCCCATTCGCCGAGCCAAAAATCAAACTGGCGAAAATGCTCATCAAATTCACACGGCCGGGCATTGTGGTCCGCCCGTTGTAACAAGCCCGGGAACCGGCTGTCACGGCGCAGACTGGCCAGGGCCTCATCCGATTCCAAGTGCTTTATTTGGGCATAGCCGACATCCAGGGCTTTTGAAAGCCACCGGAAGGCGGCCTCTTTTTGACCGGTCAAGGCATAATCACACGCCAAACTATATCGGATAGGGGCTGAATCCAGGTTCAGCTTTTCAGCGTGCAGGTAGGCTTTGGCTGATTCCGAATAGCGTTTCAGTTGATAAAGTGACGAACCCAGTCGCGTCCAGGCCATTCCGTTAGTCGTATCCGACTTCAAAATGAGATGATAGGCTTTAACCGCTTCGGCATAATCCTGGTGCCAAAAAAAGTCATTGGCCTGTTCCAAGGTGAGTTTTTGTGCCTGAATATTCAGAGTCAGTCCTAAGGTTATTATCACACCGGATATGATGTTATTATGAAAAAACAGAGCTCTCAATTTCATGCGGAACCTTCTCATTCGTCGGTTTTCCGGGTTTGCGATCTCTCGCGAGCCTAAACCTAGGATCGTAACGAACCATCACAAAACTAAAGGTGATATTCTCCGATGGCTATAGTAGCAGATAAAAAATTCGGGGCCGCCGGAGTTGGTCCGGATGCAGTAAATGACCTGATTTATCCAAAAATCGCCATTGGCTGGACCCATTAAAATAGAATGCCCTGCCTACAACCACCCCCTGTGTCGGTTCATCAAATTCAGGCTGATTAGCCGCCAGAACCGTCAGTCTTTGGATTTCCATCGCGTCCGAATTCAGTGTTAGCCGCACAATACGATTCGGTTGAAAACCATTTTGAATGGCAATCAGATCACCATGGTACGCGACTAACCCCTCAATACCGGCTAAACACATGGGATCTTCCTGAATCAGGGCCTTCAGTAGCCCCCGGCCGGGATCAAGCTGATATAAGCCGGTGGCATAATCAGCTACAATCAGTGACTGCTTATCAGCAAAATACACAATCCCCCGGGGTGAGCGGAGTTTCCCTGGTGGAAGACTGCTTTCCAATGAATTACTCCCCGGCCGCAGATGGTAGATCGCTCCTGATAATCTGTCGGAAGTATAAATGTCACCTGACGGGGTTATTATCAGATCGCCCAGGGCGTGTGCCAGGGTATCGGCCGGCAACATGACTTTCCGGGAAAGCCTGCCCGTTGTGAGGTCAAAGGCATACAGTCCGGTCTGACCTCGTTCCATTGATGAGCGGGGAGGTGTTTGCGCGATCACTGCCGAGCACGCCCACAGAAGATTGCGGTTTATATCCACTGCCAAAGCAAAAACACTGCCCAGACCATCCGTGCGGGGGGCCACAAAATTCCCCACGCCGCCGGTACTGTCAAGCGTCACCACTTTGCCTTGGTGAATACTACTTATATAAAATAGCCGGGAACGGGTATCGAAGGCAATTCCCTGGGTAATCATGGTTGAATCCGGCAAACGGGAAAGAATCTGAACCTTGCCAAACGGAAGACTATTGGTTTCAATGCGTTGCACCACTGCTTCGAACAGACTGTTGCCCTTAAGAATATTAAAATCTAAATCAGCCTCCGGCTGCCCAACCAATCCCAAATCGGCAAACCGGTTCAACCAGAAAAGAGCGGCATCCTTATTTCCGGTCAAGGCTTGTCCACCGGCCAGGTTGTAAACCACTGAAGGATCGTTGGGCTGGATATCGAAAGCTTCCCGCATGGCGCTGAGATAAGCTGTATAATTCGAGTCACGATACGCCTGCAGCCCGCGTTGATAAACTTCTTCCAGTGTCTCCGGTGGCTGCCGTTCACATCCGCCGAACAATAAACCGGTTAGGACAAAGCCCGGTAAAAGAGTCCTATTGATAACAGAGAAGAATCCACCAGTGTGAATATACCGATTCATGATTTGACGGGGAAATTACGCTGTGGATTCTGGGATGAATAGGGAAAAAAACTATTTACTGAACCAAGGGAGAAGTCGAGTCAGGGATATTTTTGTTTCCCCGGGCTGCTTATAATTCATGCTCCTCGTGAAACCCGCTATGCCAAAGTCCCGTGGTTGCCGGACGAAAGCGGATTCGTGGCTTCTGGGATTATTCCGCTTCCAGGCCTTTAAACACATCCACCGCACTGGCGGCATTGGGCGCGTAGCCATCGGCGCCGATGGCGCCGGCAAACTCGCGGCTCACCGGCGCACCCCCGATAATGATTTTAACCTGATCCAGATCCGGTTCGCGGCGAATCGCTTCAATAATCGTTTTCATGTTCTGCATGGTGGAACTCAGCAGCGCGGACAGACCCACATATTGAGCGCCAGCTTGGCGCACCGACTCCACGAATTTTTGTTCGGGTACATTGGTTCCCAAATCGATCACCTCAAAGCCCGAACCGGAGAGCATGATCTTCACCAGATTTTTCCCGATGTCGTGCATGTCGCCCTTTACCGTGCCCACCACCACTTTGCCCTGGGATTTCTGTCCCGCATCCGTTTCTTCCAATAATTTCGGCCTAAGCAGGTCTACCGCGGCTTTCATGGCCTGGGCCGACAGAAGCACTTGCGGTAGAAACATCTCATTCCGGCGGAAGCGATCACCCACCACGCCCATCCCGGCCATCAACCCCTGATTAAGAATTTCCCGGGCGGTCAATCCATCCTCCAGTAAAGCCTGAACCTGCTTCATAATATTCCCCGCGGCGCCGGTAACCACGCTCTGATTTATCTGCTTAAATGTCACTTCACGCATGACCTACAACACCGTATCACTAACGGCCCGGTACATGGCGCATACATTTTCCGGCTTACAATACCTGGTCACCACATTACTGGCGCTCAGAATGAATCCACCCCCGGGGCGTGCTTCCCGGATTAATTCCCGCGTCACCCGGCCGACCTCCTCCGGTGATCCTTGCGCCAGTAGATTGATGTCAATGTTGCCCATAAAAGTGAGCCGGTCACCGTACTGGTGTTTCAATTCAGGAATGTCCATGTTGGCGTTGGGATCGCAAGACTGGAGGCCGTCAATACCACAATCGATAAGATCATCCAGCAAAGTCCGCAGATCTCCATCGGAATGCAGGACAACCGGCAGTCCTAAATCATGAATGGCGGAGATCTGCTTTTTTAGCAGCGGGAAATAGTCTTGCCGCAGATAATTCGGGTCCACAAACGGGCCGCTATTAAAAGCGAGATCATCGGCAATCAGAATGCCGTCGGCGCCGGCCTTGGCCGCAATTTTTGCAAAACCGATGTTGGTTTCAATCAGTTTTTCATAATAGCCTCGCAGGGCCTTGGGCTCCAAAACAGTCCACATCATGAATTGCTCAAATCCCAGCAGTTCATAGCCCAGATCAAAACCGGCATTGGTGGTAGCCAGGACAAAAAAGTCGGTTTCGTCTTTCCAGCGGGCGATTGCCTCGCCGCTGAACTGGGTCCAGTCCGGTGGTTCCCATTTTTCCAGCTCTCCCGGAGTCTGCGCGATAGGTTTCACCAACTGCTGGGTGGATTCGGGCGGATTGGTGACATGTGATCCCCAGAAATTGCGATAAATCGGCGTACCCCATTCCAAGTGCTCGCCCACTAATTCATCCTCCCGCGGAGAAAGTGCCCGGGCACCAATAATATCCGCGCTCAGGGTTTCGCGTAGCAATTTGTGGTTGTGAAAATAGGCATCGGAATCCGTCCGGTAGGCATCCCCGATGATGG
>CAZIWX010000020.1:26882-30193 GCA_964543125.1 uncultured Lentisphaeria bacterium
CTTTAGGATGAGGCGCCGATTTACCGGGGACTCGTCAATTCGTAATCCTGGCAGCCCGTGGGCTGGTCGAAGACTATCTAAATTTCCTGTCACTCTTCGATCCTTGCGGGCCTCCATTAGACCATCAAAAATATTTTTTTTAAAAACGGGGAGCTTTAATTTAGTTCTGATACGATTTCAAAAGTTTAATCTCTTCCGGCCAGAGGTCCGGATTGGGTGTTTCCAGGATCAGTGGAATACCGTTAAGCCGATTATCGGACATGATAAACCGGAATGCATCCAAACCGATGTGCCCCTTGCCCAGGGACTCATGCCGGTCCACGCGGCTGCCCAGCGTCTTTTTGGCGTCGTTCAGGTGCATGCCGCGCAGATACTTGAACCCAACCGTGCCGTCAAACTTCCGGAGCATGCTCGAAAAATCTATTTCCATCCGAAAGTCGTATCCAGCGGCAAATGTATGACAGGTATCGATGCACACACCGATGCGCGATTTATCTTTAACCTGATCGATGATCTCCGCCAGATGCTCGAAGCGGAATCCCAGATTGGTCCCTTGACCGGCGGTGTTCTCGATGACCGCCACCACACCGCTGGTTTTATCCAGGGTGCGATTCACGGATTCGGCTATATGGGTCAAACATCCGGATTCGCTGATCTGATTCAAATGGGACCCGGGGTGGAAATTCAGAAGTCCGAGCCCTAATTGCTCGCAACGCCGCATCTCATCGAGGAAAGCCGTGAACGACTGTTCGCGTTTGTCTTTTTCAGGATGTCCCAGATTGATCAGGTAGCTATCATGAGGTAGAATCTGATCCGCCGTGAAGCCGTTTTCGGCGCAATTACGCTGAAAAGCAGCGATGTTTTCGGTCGTGAGGGGCTTGGAGGCCCATTGACGTTGGTTGCGCGTAAACAGGGCGAAGGCTGTCGCCCCGATTTCCCGGGCGTTGAGCGGTGCATTTTCCACACCGCCTCCGGCGCTCACATGGGCGCCAATATATTTGCTGTTGCCCCCGGACCCGGACTGTCCGATAAATTTATTCCTTTCCCGCGTCTGGCTGGTCCGGAGCATTCGCTTTCGGAGCGTTTGCTTCGGAGGCGGCTTTTTCCGGGCTTTCCTCTTTCGGGGGCGCTGGTTTTTTCAACTCATCCAGATAGTTGAGTTTGAGCTGACTCAAGGTCGAGGCGAGAGACTTTTCCGAGTCTTGCTCCAGATTCCCCTTCGATTTGTCCGCCAGGGCATCAAGGATGTCAATCGTAAGCGACGCGGCTTCCAGATTACGTGCCGGTTTCCCTGACACGGGATCCGGTAGTTTCCCTAACTGAATCCAAGCCGAGCTCGACAGTTGACTCACCAACAACATGAATAAGTCATCTTTGGAAAATTTTGGTTCTGACATAGCTGCTTTATCCTCCTGTGTGTCCCAATTTATTGCTCATGGTATAGTATAATAATTTCAGCCTTGAAAGAACCAGTGAGTTGCAGCCGCCACGACCACCCGGAAATAAACCCCAGATTTCACGGAAGGCACGGATTAAAAGGACCAAATACCGGGAATTCCATGAAAGGCACGAATTTTTATTAAAAAGAATAACGCAAAGCCTGTTATTTCCGGCGACTGACGGTATAAGCCAATGTATTTATTACTGCTTATGGCTTTTTAAAAAAGCTTTGTGCTATCTTTGTTAACCGGATGATCTCCGGTGTGAGTTAATCTTTGGGGACTTGGCCGTTCAGGCCTTTAGGCCACTTTCCCATCCAATTCGGTCCGGGCAACCTGAACACGCGTGAGAATCTCCGCCCATTTATCCGGATGAAGCGCCACCTGAACGGGCAGGTAATAGATATGGTGCCGAGCCACATACTCCGGCGGAAACTTGACCCAATCCTTCTGAGTGGTGATCCACAAATCCATCCCGGCGGCGTTCAAGCGTGCCTGATGGGCGATATCGTAGGCACAATGATCAGGAAAAATTAATTCCAGCTCCGGAATGACACCCAGACGGTGTAATTCATTGAAAAAATATCGCGGTTTACCAATTCCGCAAAAGGCGCCGACAGGTCCGGAAATATCTTTTAACGGGAAATGATTTTTATGGCTGTTGACGAGGGTGTCGGAATAGACCAGGTTAAGAATATCGTGTTGAACAACCTGGCGGATTTCGGAATCAGGCAGCTTGGCGTAAAAATGCAGATCGGACCGCCTTAGCTGGTGCCGGGCCTCGCGGAGTTCACCCAGGGGTAGGATATTTCCCAAGCGCTTACAGGTATGGTTCAGGATAACGCAATCCAAATCCCGGTGCAAATGCCGGTGCTGGAAACCATCATCCAGCAAAATAACTTGTACGTCAAACAGATCGATCATCCTTTGACAAGTTTCCGCTTTATCTTCCCCCACCATGATGGGAATGTGGGGTAGATTCAGCGCCAACAGATAGGGCTCGTCACCGGCTTCCCCCGGAGTAAGCAAAAGTTGAGTATCGTCCGCTACAATCTGGATGCCTTTAGTAGAACGCCCGTACCCGCGGGAGACAATCCCAACCGAAAATTCGGCATCCACCAACTTTTCCACCAGGGTCTCCACGAGAAGCGTTTTTCCGCTGCCGCCCGCACTGAGATTACCCACGCTGACGACCACCGCCGGCACACGTTTCACCGGCAGCCAGTGCCAATCATAGAGCAGATTACGAATTTCGGTTATGAGCCAATTGAGCCCCGCCAGCGGTAAGCGAAGAATCAGCAACCAAGGTGACTGCCACCAGAAATGATGATTGGGGTTTGATGGTGGGGGAGGGCTGCTCACGGGTAATTGAATTTAATAGCGCTCGGCTTGTTCCTGAAGCTTCAAACAAATGGCGTTGATCTCCGCCAATTTGGTATCGAATTCTTTGCGATCCAAGCCGGGTGGAATTTTTATGGGTTCGCCAAACCAGATCCGGGCTTTACTGAAGGGCAACGGTATAACGAATTTGTCCCAGCTTCCAAACCGAATCGCGTGTTTGGCGGAAATAGCGATGGGCACCAAATAGCCGTTGGTCCGGCTGGCGGCTGCGAGGATTCCCGGTTTGAGCTGACGCCGCGGTCCCCGGGGTCCATCGGCTGCAAAAACATTGATGGGCAGCTCCTGTTCCGCCAGGTAGTGTAGCATGTTCACAAAGGCTCCCCGTCCGCCGCGAGTACTGGAGCCCCGAAAAGTTGCAAAACCGAAGCGCTCCAACGTACCGTTAGCGATTTCACCGTCATCGTGTTGACTGACAATCGCAACCGGCTTAAAAATACTGAGATAATAAAAGGCGATAAACATATCTCCGTG